>JAYEOD010000197.1:0-17162 GCA_034722575.1 Bacteroidota bacterium
GTTAAAGAGTAAATACTAATATTGCTGTATTGTTGGTTTTCGTTTGAAATAGTAAAAATACCATCAGAAGGATTTGGGAAAATTGATAATTGATTGTTTAGGTTATCAATTCCTGTGATGAATTCTCCGATAACTTCAAGGTTGTCTAATTCCCATGTTTTGCCACCTTCTGTTGTAGAGGTGTAAACAAAGGCTAAATGTACATTGTTACCATTGTACGATGATAAATCAATACTTCCTGAAGCAACCCAATTCCAACTTCCATCCGACCATGTTGCTTGATCTGTAATATCAGTCCATTCGCCACTTGTGTTTGGATTGCTGGTTCCATCGTAATCTGTAGAAATCATTAATTGCAACTCTGCGCCATCGTAATTTTGTGCCGATTCAAAATTAAATATTTCATCACGATAATTGTTAAAATTCATTACCGGAGAAATTAGCCAGTCTTCATTGTCGAAATTCCCACCATCGTAGCCTGTCATCTTGGCAAAAGTCTTCCCTTCGTATTCCGATTGATTCCAAATTTGATCATCACCTGTAACACTATATTGTGTCCATGTGCCTAATCCATCATCAAAATTTTCTTGATTAATCCAACTCATTGATTCAATAATAGAAAAAGCCGCATCCGATTCATCGTGTGGTTCGCCATCATCAGCATCAGAGATAGCAATTACATAACAATCGCAAATATCAAAATCTTCCGGAATATTCCATGAATAATATCCTGTGTTTTCCATCGATTCTACAAGTACTTCACGATAAATTCCTTCTATTTCTATTTTAATATTTCCTGAAAAGTTAACAGATTCCCATATAATGCCTTCAGTAGTGCCTTGCATCCAAATTTCACCGCCATTTGGAGTGTGAACTGTAATTGTTGGAGCGGGAGGTGTGTCGTTATTAGCACCCGGAGTTCCTAAGTCTCCATCTCCATAGGGAGTAGTAGCAGGATACCAATTAGCTCCATTATCATTATCGGTAGTGTTAAAGAAATCAGGGTTTAATGTCATTGAAGCTCCTGATTCATCAGGAAAAGTAACTCCGTCATCCCATGCTATTTCATCTATAAGAGTTGTTCCATCCATAGCATAAATCATTATTTCATCTTCGCTGTTTCCTAAAGTAAAATTTGAATATTGATAATCAACATCTACACCGCCATTTGTTGCATTGTCGGCATTTATACCCAGTACAAGATAACTGCCAGGTTCAATATTTAATGCGCTTCCATTTTCAATAGTGTGGCTATTTGATCCTGCATCCATAATGGTGAAGCCATTAATATCAACAGTTTCTGTTCCTGCATTATAAATTTCAAACCATTCGCCTTCGCTGTCATTCACTGCCGCAGGATTTTGTATTACTTCAGTAATAACAATATTTTGTGATATACCTACTTGAAATAGTAGAACAAAAAAAGCTGTCGTTAATAGAGTAAAAAATTTTGTCATAATAGCTGTTTTTTTAGTTATTGATCAAATGAATTTTAGTATTCCCAAATATAATGAAAAAAATCACCCAATTCAATCATCGAATTCGATGAAACACCCATGTTAAGCAATTTTTAACACACACGAGAATGATTATAAAGGCGAGCTCCATCCAACCGATAAAAACAGAGTGGTAGATCAGCCTGAAAGTCTGAAATAAAAATAAGTTATGAGTTAGATTGGCATTCAGAAAAATGTTATTCAGCTCAAAGCGATGCCTTAGAGAGACCGGGAAGCTGAGAACTTGTTCGAAGATCACCCGGCCGAACTTAGGCATTGCAAAGAGATGGATAATATTTCTCTGTATCTGGATTTTTTGTTTTTAAATCTAATGAGATAACAGATCCCAGACCTTCAGTCTGGCATAATATCAAACCATCCACTAATCATAGGGCGCTGCCCTATGCTGTGTTATCAGAGCTTTTCAGGCTCAATCATCCAACCAACTTAACCTCAATCAATCTCAATTATTAAATCAGTGGATTAAAAAAAATTAGATTAATTCGATGAAAAAATCTACGTAATCTGTGAATAAAAAAAAGCCGCTACATATAATATGTAGCGGCTTTATGATATTAATATCAAAATAGTATTAAGATTAATTATTTAATAATTAAACGTTTTACTTTTTTAAAGTCAGAATTTTTATCAGTCACTTGAACAGTGTAAATACCGTTTGGTAAGTAGTTCAAATCAATTACTGATTCTGTTCCCGAGATAGTGCCTCTATAAACAAGTTTTCCAACTGTAGAGAAAATTTCTACTTGCGAATTAGCAGCAGAGCTGATAATATTTACACTACCGTTTGTTGGGTTAGGATATAAAATAACACCCTCTTTTTCTAAAGAGAGAGTCTCTATACTTGTTCCTTTTACAGTAATGTAATCGTATTTAACGGTAACATTTTCGCCAAATTGGTTAGTAGCAACTAATGTTACGTTATAAATGCCAACAGTTGTATAAGTTATTTCCGGATTTTGCTCACTTGAAATAGCAGGAGAACCACCCTCAAAAGTCCAAGCCCATGCAGTAGGATTATTTTCAGAAAGATCAGCAAAAGTAACTGTTTGTCCTGTTAATATTTCTATGTTGTTAGCTTCGAAATCAGCTATCGGAGCTAAACCAACCGCAATATACTCTTCACGAACAAGGCTGTTTTCTCCCAAATCGTTAGAAACTGTTAAGGTTACATCGTATAAACCTGTAGTATTATAAGTAATTGCAGGAGGCGTTTGTCCGCTAAAAGTAGCAGGCTCACCACCTTCAAAAATCCATTCCCAAGTAGTAGGCTCTCCTGTAGTTTCATCACTAAAAGTAACTGACTCACCTTCAGTAACAGCTGTTTCATCAGCAGTGAAGCTGGCTATTGGTAAATCTGTAACAGTAATATAATCTGTTTTTACCTCAGTAGTTTCACCATATTCGTTCGATACTGTTAATGTAACGTCGTATGAACCTAAATCAGCATAAGAAATTGCAGGAGGTGTTTGTCCGTTATAAGTAGCTGGCTCGCCACCTTCAAAAGTCCACGCCCAAGCAGTAGGATTTCCTGTCGATTCATCACTAAAAGTAACTGTTCCGTCAGCAGGAATAGTAGTTTCATCAGCCGAGAAATTTGCAACAGGAGCTGCTACAACAGTAATGTAGTCCTCTTTTATAATAATATCACTACCCGTGGCATTATAAACAATAAGAGTTACATCGTAAGTTCCGGTTTCATTATATAATATATCGCTAGGATTTTGAATGTTACTGGTTTCAGGAGTTCCACCTTCAAAAATCCATTCGTAAAGTTCAGGAGTGCCTGTAGTAAGGTCTATAAATGTAGCTGTTTCGCCAACACCAATTGTTGTATTGGTAGCGTCAAAATCAGCAATCATATCACAAGTGCCACAAGGAGCACCCGGAGTAGCAAATATAAATGCATCTTCACCATTTTGTCCGGCTACTTCGTCAGAAGCAGACCAATTTTCACCAACAGAATTATCTGATGAAGGATCACAAAGAGAAAGAGAAGAGCCATTTCCATCAGGTGCTGTTGGCCAAGGAGTGTTATCATCATAGTCAACCGAGTCAACAATAGTTTCTAAAGCATCTCTTAAAACAATATCTTCGCCACCATTACTTAATCCGCCGCTTGTCCATTGTAATGAAGAAACACCAAAGAAATTTGTCATAGCTTCAGAGTTAACAGCAACAACAACATACTCTCCGGCAGTCATATCCATTGCAGGGAAAATAAATTCAACACCCGCAGAAAAATGATATCCTTCAAGATTAATTGTGTAATCTCCAATATTAAGAAGCTCGATAAATTCTAATGTGTCAGTACCACTTTCCGGTGGATTGTACATAATTTCAGTAATAACAATATTTCCCGGTACATATGGTGATACAACAGTAAATGTCGCATCCGACTCATCTAAAACAGTATCGTCATCTACAGAAGAAATTTTTACTTTGTAATCGCTTGCTAATGTTTGATCAGCAGGAATAGTCCATGAGTAAGTTCCTGTGTTTTCTGTTGATGCAACAATTACAGAACTGTTTGTGCCGGTTAATTCAATTTTAACATTTCCGGTAATATTTTCAGATGTCCATGTAATGTTATATGCAGTTTCCTGATGCCATTGTTCGCCACCATTAGGAGCAGTTACTGTGATAGTAGGAACTAATACCTCTTCTATAATAGAGAAGTTGTCTATCTGCCATGTAGCACCATCTGTGTCGGTAGATGTGTATTTGAAAGCAAAATAAACAGCAGTACCTGTAATTCCTGAAATATCAATAATATTGGAATTTACCCATGTATAATCTCCTGTTGACCATGCTGCTTGATCGGTTAATTCTGTCCATGTACCATTTGTAGAAGGATTTGATAATCCATCAAAGTCGGTTGAGTAGAATAACTGTAAAGCATTACCATCATATTTTTTTGCTGATGCGAAAGTAAGTTGCTCGTTATTGTAGTCATCAAGATTAAAAATAGGAGAGATTAACCAATCTTCGTTTGCAAAGTTTCCACCTTGATATCCACTCATTTTAGCATAACCATTTCCGCTATAAGTGTTCTGATACCAAATTTGTTCTCCGGTAACGCTATAATTATCGAATTCACCAAGGTCTGTTTCAAAATCTTGAGAGTATGGAATTGTTGCTATTACAGGATCAGTTACATTGTAACTTTTTTCATCAGAAGTAGTAGTTCCTGCTTCGTTGTCGATCGCTTCAATAGTATAATAAACAGTAGTCCCATCAGTTTGAGCTGGAATATCTGTGTCGGTAACATAGTTATCACCTGAAGATACAGACATATTTATATCGTTAGAGAGATTGCCGGAAGTAGTTCCCCAATGTAATGTAGCTGTAGCAATAGTTCCATCAGCATCAACAATATCAGCATTAACTGCGATAGTTTGTGTTGAATTAGGCTCTTCAATAGAAAGACCAATATTGGTTATTGCGGGAGCAGTATTGCCGCCGCCACCACCTAGTGTTTGGTTGTTGTTTTCTGCTCCCGGAGTCTCAGTCGCCGGTGCTTGCCATACGAAATCGCTATAAGAACTTCCTGTTCCTGACAATTGTAAAGATTCACCAATTTGAGTTGAGCCTCCTTCTGATACGCCAATATCTGTTGAAGTTATACCGTTAGCAGGATCGTCAGTTGCAGTAAAATCACCTTCATAACTGAGAAATTGACCGGTAATTAATGTTCCTTGATAATCAAGAGCCATTCCGTCAGGGGCTCCATTTTGAATACCGGGAATCAGTAAAGAATAAACAGTAAAATTATTTGTAGTAGCTCCTGTTGTGAATTCGTCAAGAGAATGAGTGTTATAACTAGCCCCATTACTTCCATTATAAAGGGTAACAGTAAAATCACTTAAAGAGTACGAGGCCGCATCTTCTAATACAATTTCAATAAATTCGTTAACGTCTCCATCTGAGTTATCGTAATGAATTTCATTTATCCACGCATTTTGTGCTTGGATATTTATGTTTGCTAAGAACAACGTTCCCAGCAGCATTAAAATAATTGTAAATTTTTTCATTTTATTGTAATTGGTTTAAAATTGTGTTTTTTTATTGGGAAAACAAAGTTAATAGAATAATCGAGGTACGACATTTAATCAATAATAATTTATTATGATATTAACATTTTCTAAACAATTATACCAAATGAATAATACAAAAGGGCATAAAAAAAGCCGTGTTGAATTTTCAACACGGCTTTTGGGGTTTTAAAATATAAAGATATTATTTTTTGTCTTTATCATCATTAACCTCTTCAAAGTCAACATCGGTAACTTCGTCGTCACCTTCCGAAGACTGACCTTGGTCAGCACCGGCAGCACCATTCTCAGGTTGTGCACCGGCTTGTTGCTGTGCGTTATATAAATCCTGACTGGCAGCTTGCCATACTTTGTTTAGCTCTTCCATTGTTTTGTCAATGGCTTCAATATCTTGATTTTTATGAGCCTCTTTAAGTGCGTTAACAGCAGTCTCTATTTCAGCTTTTTTATCAGCAGGAACTTTATCGCCATACTCTTTTAACTGTTTTTCAGTCTGGAATACTAAAGTATCTGCTTGGTTAAGCTTGTCGATTTTTTCTTTTTCTTTCTTGTCGGTATCAGCATTTGCTTCAGCTTCTTGCTTCATTTTGTTGATCTCCTCTTCTGACAATCCTGAAGAAGCTTCGATACGGATTTTTTGTTCTTTACCAGTACCTTTATCTTTAGCAGATACATGTAAAATACCGTTAGAGTCGATATCGAAAGTTACTTCAATTTGAGGAACTCCTCTTGGTGCAGGTGGAATACCGTCTAAGTGGAAACGACCAATACTCTTATTGTCTTTTGCCATTGGACGTTCGCCTTGTAATACATGAATCTCTACTGAAGGCTGATTCTCTGCTGCTGT
Organism: Bacteroidota bacterium; assembly: GCA_034722575.1. Lineage (GTDB taxonomy): Bacteria > Bacteroidota > Bacteroidia > Bacteroidales > JAIPAH01 > JAIPAH01. The sequence continues at coordinate 6,417 of JAYEOD010000197.1, forward strand.
AGAGAAAGTTTCAGATTTCTTAGTAGGAATAGTAGAGTTTGATTCGATTAATTTCGTCATAACACCACCTAATGTCTCAATACCTAACGAAAGAGGAGTTACATCAAGTAATAATACATCTTTTACCTCTCCGGTAAGAACACCGCCTTGGATACCTGCTCCAATAGCAACAACCTCATCAGGGTTAACGCCTTTTGAAGGAGATTTCCCAAAAAAATCTTTTACTACTTCTTGAATAGCAGGAATACGAGTTGAACCACCTACTAAAATTATTTCGTCAATATCAGAAGCAGAATAGTTAGCATCTGCTAAAGCCTTTTTACATGGCTCTATAGTAGCTTTTACTAAATTTTCGGTTAACTGATCGAATTTTGCTTTAGAAAGTGTTCTAACAAGGTGCTTTGGAATACCATCAACAGGCATGATATATGGCAAGTTGATCTCTGTAGAGTTTGAACTGGAAAGTTCTATCTTAGCTTTTTCAGCAGCCTCTTTTAAACGCTGTAGAGCCATAGGGTCTTTTCTAAGATCGATATTTTCGTCTTTGATAAACTCCTCTGCTAACCAATTAATAATGTTTTCGTCAAAATCATCACCGCCAAGGTGAGTATTACCATTAGTAGATTTTACTTCAAAAACACCATCTCCTAATTCAAGGATACTGATATCGAAAGTACCACCACCAAGGTCGAAAACAGCAATCTTCATATCTTTATTGCGTTTGTCAAAACCATACGATAATGCAGCTGCTGTTGGCTCGTTGATAATTCTTTTTACTTCAAGACCTGCAATCTCACCTGCCTCTTTTGTGGCTTGACGCTGTGAGTCGCTGAAATATGCCGGTACAGTAATAATAGCATCTGTTACTTCTGTTCCAAGATAATCTTCTGCTGTCTTCTTCATTTTTTGAAGTACCATAGCAGAAATTTCCTGTGGAGTATAGTTACGATTTTTTATTTTTACTCTAGGAGTATTGTTGTCTCCTTTAATAATTTTGTAAGGAACACGATTAATCTCTTTTTCTACTTTGTCATAGGTTTCACCCATGAATCTTTTTATTGAGTAAATTGTGTTCCCAGGGTTTGTTATAGCCTGACGTTTTGCAGGATCACCAATTTTTCTTTCATTGTTTTCAGTAAATCCAACAACCGATGGTGTTGTTCTTCTTCCTTCGCTATTTTGGATAACTACAGGTTCATTACCTTCCATTACAGAAACGCATGAGTTAGTTGTTCCAAGGTCTATACCAATAATCTTTCCCATTTTTTATTTTTTTTTATGATTTCAATTTTGTTACGTCTTATGCTTTTCAATCTTTGTGCCAAAAAAATATTTGAATGCTTTTTGTAATAATGACATAATATTATACTACTCATATAATATAGTGTGACATAAATTGTGACAAATCGTCAGAAACATACAAGCCGAAAAACAGTTGTGTTTTTCGGCTTGTAGAGATTATAACTCTTTATATTATGGTTTTTTAATTCTTAGTAGTAGGGTTTGTAAAATATAAATCAAGAAGCGATAATGCTATTTGGGTGTTTTGACTTACTCCAAAGCTTCTGGTTTTTACGTAACGTGATGCGAAAAGTCCTTTTCCGTTTTTAATATTTGTGTAATCGGGGTTTGTTTGTACGATACTATTCGATGGCTCGTATAATTCCATATAAATATCGAATTCATTAGATGCAACGGTAATTACAAAATCAACTGTTTTTGCTTCGCGATAATCAATGTTATTTTCTTTATTACTATCGCTATATGGTACTTTGTCGTTTACAAAAGTGAAAAATCTTTCAGAAAGAAATTTTGTTTTTAATAGTTGTCCGCCCTCACTGTTATCAGATTTTTTCGAAGGGAACTCGTTCCATATCACACTCTTTTCAATTATCTCATCGCTATTTTTACTTTTTTCAAGATAAGTAAAAACAAGCTCTAACTCATATCTCTTCCCATTTTTTGCCGAATACCACTCTACCTTCCTAGATGAATTGTTGTTAGGAAAGGTAATTGATGGATGCGTTTGGTGGTTTAATGCAGGTTCTTTAATAGAGAAATCTTTAACAAGAGAAATTGTTGAAGAGACTTCTTTTCCCGTTTCCGGATTTATTATAAGCAATTTATAAGTGTAGTTGTCTTCTAATATAATGCTATTTGATAATCCTGTTGTGTATATTATTTGATCGGGATAGTGAAAATCGCCCTCCTCTTTATTATGAATAGTTGTTGTGTCAAGAGGAATTTCTCTTACCAGATCGTTGTCGTCGAACTCTTGTAATTTAACATCAAGTTTGTTAGTGTAGGTAGTGGAATCTTGTGTTTGTGCATATTCTAACAGGTCGCCATCACCAAGAAAAGCCTTGTTTATTTTTATATAATGTACTGTGTCATTTTGGTTCAAAAGGCCATAAACAATAGTTATATCTTCCCAGTCTGCTATTACATCAAAATCTGTTTCGCACGAAGTGAATAGTGTTACAAATAAAATACCTAAAATACCTGCTATTTTTTTAATCATGTTTTTTTTGTTTTAATAATAGTAATGTGAATCTCTTTTATGACATAAGAAACTCCTAAATGGTTTGATAAAAAACAAAAAAAAACTGAATTAATTACGAATTACGAATTATGAATGAATAAACAAATCGACAAAGAAAAATATTATGTTAAATAGAAAACTTAATGCACTGGTATCAGGGCAAACAAATTATAAACGGATGAAACGAGCCATACTAAAAAACTTTAATACACACGACAATGATTATAAAGGTATCTAAGACTGAGGTTAAGACTGAGGTTAAGACTGAGGTTAAGACTGAGGTTAAGATTGATTGATTGATTGATTGATTGATTGAATAAGATAACCCATTTCAATGGATCAAAAAAATTAGTTTAATTAGATCAATTCGATGAAAAATAAATTATAAACGGATGAAAATTATGTAAATCCTGTCTAAAAATAAACGGATGACTTTTAATGTAATAACTAAAATTGCACTTGCCCTTATTGATCGGGAAAAATTAACCAAAATGTCAAAGAACTCTAAACGAAATAAAGCTGCTTTAGACGTCAAATATAGAGAGAAAGTTTTACAAGTTTAAAAGCGATTTTCTTGTATAAGAGACAAATATGGTTGCTTGGGGATTGATTCACATAAAATTATTCAATTTATTTATTCCGTATCTTAAAATTTAATTGGTTTATCTTCGTATTTTTGTGACGAATTTATTCGTTACTAAAAATAAATATTATGTCAACGGCAAAAAAGTTTCCTGTAACAAAAGTTACAACACATGTGTTACAAGAGATGAAATTGAAAAATGAGAAGATTGCTATGCTTACAGCCTATGATTTTTCTATGGCTAAGATTATTGATGAAGCTGGTATAGATGTTATTTTAGTTGGTGATTCTGCCAGTAATGTTATGGCGGGAAATGTTACTACTTTACCAATTACCCTCGATCAAATGATTTATCATGCTACCTCTGTAAAACGTGGTGTAGATAGAGCATTGGTGGTAGTTGATTTGCCTTTTGGTACTTATCAGGGGAATTCTAAAGAGGCCTTAAATTCGGCAATTAGAATAATGAAAGAGAGTGGTGCTAATGCAATAAAATTAGAAGGTGGTGCTGAGGTTATAGAGTCGGTAGATCGTATCCTTTCTGCCGGTATCCCTGTTATGGGACATCTTGGTTTAACGCCTCAGTCAATACACAAGTTTGGTACTTATGTAGTACGTGCTACTCAAAATGCTGAAGCAGAAAAACTTGTTGAAGATGCTAAGCTACTAGAACAAGCAGGATGTTTTGCTATTGTTTTAGAGAAAATTCCTGCCGAATTAGCAAAGAAAGTGGCTGCAACGGTTTCTATTCCTGTTATTGGTATTGGCGCAGGATCGGATGTGGATGGACAAGTGCTTGTAATTCATGACATGCTGGGGATTACTCAGGATTTTTCTCCTAGATTTTTGAGAAGATATCATAACCTGAAAGCAGAGATAACAGGTTCTGTTCAGGCTTATGTACAGGATGTTAAAGCAGTTGATTTCCCTAATAAAAGAGAAAGATATTAATGAACGATATCAGCGAAAAAGAATATAACAGATTAAAAAAGAGGGTGCTTTACGAAGATAATCACTTGTTGATTGTTAATAAAGCACCTTCTGATATTGTGCAGGGCGATAAAACCGGCGATGCTCCTTTAAGTGAGTTGTATAAAGGTTATCTGAAACGTAAGTACAATAAACAGGGAAATGTTTTTCTTGGCGTAACGCATCGTCTTGACAGACCTACCAGTGGAGCAGTTATTTTTGCTAAAACCGGAAAGGTATTGCCGCGATTGAACAAGATGCTACAGGAACGCGGTATTAGTAAATTCTATTGGGCGGTAGTGGCAAAATCGCCTAAACCAAAGTCGGGGAAGCTTACTCATTTTTTAACCCGCGATACTAAAAAAAATAAATCTTTTGCCTCGGATACAGAGAAAAGTAATTCTAAAAAAGCAGAACTGAATTATGAGGTGATAAGTAGTAGCGATAGATATTTTTTACTCAATATCGAACTGCTTACCGGTCGTCATCATCAAATACGTGCTCAGCTTTCGGTAATTGGCTCTCCTATAAAAGGCGATTTGAAATATGGTTTTAAGACGTCTAATAAAGATGGTTCAATTAGTTTACATGCACGAAAATTATCTTTTATTCATCCTGTAAAGAATGAAAGAGTTACTATAATAGCTCCTACACCAGACGATAAGCTTTGGAGTTTTTTTGAAAAAACAACTAAAGAAAAATAAACAAAAAAACAAGTAATCAATAATAATTAATTTTTATCTTTACGGTTATGAAAAGAAAACAATTGCTGTTATTGGTTATGTTGCTGTGTGGTAGCTCTTTAACTAAAGCACAGTTTTTTGCTTCCGGGCAAGAGCCTGCCGGAATGAAGTGGGATTACTTGAAATCGAAGCATTTTAAAATAATCTTTACGGAAGATTATAGCATTCAGGCATATTATCTCTCCTCTCTCCTCGAAAAAAATTACTCCTTTTTTAGTGACGAATTTCATATCGAACCACATTTTACTCATGTGGTTTTACATAACAGAACAGCGGTGTCGAACGGGTTTAGTGTTTTGTCTCCTTTGCGGATGGAGATGGGTGCTGTAGCTCCGCAAACAATTTATTCTCAGCCGTGGCTCGATCAATTGGCTATTCACGAATTTCGCCACTCGTTGCAAATACAGACTTTTAGAAGAGGGTTTGCACGTTATTTCCATTGGTTGTTTGGCGATGTAGCTACCTCTTCTGCTATGGCACTGCTTCCTTTTTGGTATATCGAAGGCGAGGCTGTGTGGACAGAAACAAATTATAGCCGTGCCGGACGTGGCCGCGATGCGGAGTTTTTGATGCGCATGAGAGCTATGGCAGTAGAAAATAGTGACTTTTCGGTTTCGAAAGTTGTGCTGGGTTCTTATAAAGATAATGTCCCAAATTATTATAATGTGGGATATCATTTGTATAACTATGGAAGAAAAAAATATGGAGACTCTTTGTGGGGCAATGTTATCGAAAGAATGGCTAAAACACCATATCGCCCTTTTCCTTTTACATCAGGAATAAAAAAGTATTCGGGAAAGAATTTTAGAGATTTTTGTAAGGATGCTATTAATGAAATTGTAATGGACGCAAGGCGCAACACTGCTTTTGTGGAGTATCAACCAATAAATCCTGTTAAAGATGATTTTGCTGATTATGGGTTTGTGTTTCCCGTTACCGGAGATGAGTTTGTGGCATTTAAAAAATCATATTCCGATATCTCTTCTATTGTGAAATTTGATAAAAATGGTGAAGAAAAAACACTTCACTATCCCGGATATGTCTTTGATGGAAAAATATCTTATGCCAATAATAAAATTGTATGGTCGGAATTGGTTTATGATGCACGGTGGGCGCAAAAAGATGATGCAGTAATTAATCTGCTCGATTTGAATACCGGAAAAGTCAGGAAATTAACATTTCTAAATGAAAAATATTTTTCTCCCGCTTTATCGCCAAACGCAGAGTTTGTTGCAGCGGTTAAAACAGATGATGCTAAAGCTTATTATTTGAAAATTTTATCTGTAAAAACCGGAGCAGAGGTATATTCAAAAAAATATGGGTGGGATGAGCTTGTTATAACACCTCAGTGGGACAGAAAAGGAGAGCGGGTGGTTTTTGTTCTTTTATCCGATAAAGGAAAACAAATTAATATGCTTGATGTTGCAACTCAAACGATAACAACTCTTCGTAAAGCAGAAACTCATAATATTAAATATCCTTGTCTGGATGCTGATAGACTGTTTTTTGTGGCTCCTTACAACGGAAAAAATAATCTTTATGTTTCGCATCTTGATAAAAAGGATTTGTATAAAATTACTGATGCTAAATATGGCGTGAATTTCCCGAAAATAACAGGAAATCAGATATTCTTTTCCGATTATTCTACGAAAGGATATAGCGCAACGCATATTGTTAATGATAGTAGTAAGTGGCTTAAAATTGAAGAAAATAGTATTGTAAAACCATTTAATATAAATACCGATAGGGTAGAGGCGTTGGAGAGTTTTCGGTTTGAATGGGATAGTACTATTGAAAAACGGAAGTATATTAAAGGGAAAAACTTGATTAATTTCCATAGTTTAACTCCGTTTGCAATGCATAACGATCTCTCTTTTGAGGAGTATCTCGGGGTTTCGGTGCATTCGCAAAATATGCTTAGTAGTATGTTTGTGTCGGGAGGATATTTTTATAGAGATGATTTAAAAGCAGATAATTTTTATTTAGATATAGCATATAAAGCTTTGGGGCCTGTTTTCGATTTTAATATAAATTATGGCACCGGTAGGCTTGCCTATTTTTCCAGCAGCTATACTAATGTCACCTTTAAAGAGCTTAATACAAAATTCTCAATTAAATTCCCTGTTAATATTAATTCAGGTAATTACTACAGAAAAATAACTCCCGAAGTAGAGTTTGGTTACACTGATACAAAAATGTACTCCGAAAGAAATCGTCTTTTTATCGATCAGAAAATATTAGTGACAGGGCTCAAGTTGTCTATATATAATTTACGACGAAAGAGTAAGAGAGACATCTTTCCTAAATTTGGTCAGGTAGTAGAATTCAGCTATTTAGGCGGTTCAGGTTTAAGTGAGGAATGGATTAGTAATATAAAATTCGGAAATGATCTTTCAGTAGAAGGACAATTCTATTTCCCGGGGATAATGAAAAATCATAGCCTATGGTTCTACTGTGGATATCAAAGAAATGATAATATGATAGGGTGGGATGAGATCTCCTATTCTCGTGGTATAGATTATTTTATCAGGGATGAGGTGCTTAGCGGTAAAGCAAACTATACTTTTCCGGTTCTTTATCCCGACTTACAATTAGGCTGTATCGCTTATTTGAAAAGAATTACTGCTAATTTGTTTTATGATAAAATGAAGTACTGGGAAGATCATCCTAGCTCTGAAGATGGTTGGGAGTATCATCAAACAACCGGTTTTGAAATAAAGGGAGAGATACATCTGTTCCGTCATATTATTCCTGCCATTGTAGGCGTTAGGAATACATACAAAATAGATACTCAGGATTTTTATTCTGAAATAATGTTAAACTTTAACTTAAATTATTAATTATGTTAATACGATTAATTACATCTTCATTTGCAGTTATTATAAGTAGTTTTTTGCTTCCCGGAGTACAAATAAAAAGCTTAGTAACGGCAGTGCTGGTGTCAATAGTGTTAGGTTTTTTAAATGCTATATTAAAACCTATTTTAGTGATATTAACAATTCCCATTACAATTTTTACATTGGGACTGTTTCTGGTAGTTATTAATGCTATCATGATTATGATAGCAGGATCTATAGTTCCCGGATTTTTTGTTGCAGGCTTTGGTTCTGCTTTTCTGTTTAGCCTTATTATGACTTTCGTCGGATATGTTTTTAAAGGTGATGATGGTAGAAGAAGGTAAGGGGGAATTAATTTTATAAATAAGGAATTAAATTATAAAAACATGGGGAATTGTACTGTTAAGTGTGGTTTGTTGTTGGTGTTATTTATTAGCTTATTACATAATGGATATTCACAAACACAACTAGAAAAAACAACTGTTTTAAAAGAAACAAATGTTTCTGCTTTAAAGTTGATGGCAGAGAGGTCGGCATTAGCTTATAAAGCGAATAAAGAAAAGGCTTTAAAATTGGCTAGTAAAAAAGGCTGGGAGATTAGAAAAGAATTTGAGGGTGGATTTTATGAATTGCAGGGTGTTTCTGAATCCGGGCAACCTATTTATTATATTACAACTAATGCCGATGCTGCAGAATCTGTTTCTACTAATGAATTATATACCGGTGGAAGCTTAGGCTTGAGTCTTGATGGAACAGATATGACTGCCGGTGAATGGGATGGTGGTGATGTTTTAACAACACATCAGGAGTTTAATAATACCGGTTCGTCCAGAGTTACTGATAAGGATGGTGTTAATAGTACTCATTATCACGCAACACATGTTGCAGGAACCATAATAGCCGGAGGTGTGCAGGCTGCGGCTAAAGGAATGGCTTATAATGCTAGTCTGGATGCATACGATTGGAATAGTGATGAGGCGGAAATGGCTGCCGCTGCCGCTGATGGACTGTTGATTTCAAACCATTCTTATGGATATATCACAGGTTGGTATTGGAATGGATCTTCGTGGGTGTGGCAGGGAGATACCGGTATCAGCTCAGAAGAAGATTATCATTTTGGATTTTATGGCTCGGGCTGTCAAGATCTTGACGGAATTGCTTATGATGCCCCTTATTATCTGATCTGTAAATCGGCAGGAAATGATAGAGGTGATGGCGCAGGACAAACCGGACATCCTATCGACGGAGGTGCTGATGGATATGATTGTATCGGATGGAAAGGAAATGCAAAGAATATTCTTACTATTGGTGCTGTTAAAGATGTTAATGGTGGCTATTCCGGAAATCCTGCTGATGTTGAAATGACTTCGTTTTCCAGCTGGGGACCAAGTGATGATGGTCGTATAAAACCTGATATCTGTGGTAATGGATATAATTTGTATTCTACTTATGATGATAATAATTCGGCTTATAATACTATAAGTGGAACGTCAATGTCGTCTCCTAATGTTACAGGTTCTTTATTGTTGTTACAAGAACATTATAATGAAAATAATGGTAGCTTTATGAAATCGGCTACCTTAAAAGCTCTTGCAATTCATACTGCCGACGAAGCCGGCCCTGATAATGGTCCTGATTATATGTTTGGATGGGGATTGTTAAATAGTAAAACAGCAGCGCAAGTAATTTCTAATGAAAATATCTCTTCTTTTATTAATGAAGAATCTTTAACAAATGGCGGGACGTTTACTTTAGACGTGACTCCTACAGGAACAGAACCTCTTGTAGTTACTGTTGTGTGGACTGATCCTGAAGGTACTCCTGTTGCAGCTCAATTAGATCCTGCTGATGTAATGTTGGTGAATGATATTGATGTAACAGTAGCCGACGGGAACAAAATGTTATATTATCCTTATAAATTGGATAGGCTAAATCCATCTGCCGCAGCTACAACAGGAAATAACGATGTAGATAATGTTGAGAAGATTGTAATTGAAAATCCTTCTACCGATACTTATACTATTACTGTTAATCATGAGGGTACATTAACAAATGGTTTACAAGATTTCTCTTTAATAGTTACCGGTATCTCAAATGGATATGCTGTGGTAACCACTGGCGATGTTTCTAATATAACATTAAATTCTGCTGATGTAAGTGGAGAAGTTGTTAGTGATAATGGCAATGCTGTTACAGAAAGGGGGTTTGTTTATAATTTAAACGGAAATCCTACTACATCCGATAATAAAATAGTAGTAGGTTCTGGCGTAGGTGTTTTTTCAACTACTCTAAATAATTTAAGTCAAGCAACAACATATTATGTTAGAGCTTATGGAATAAATTCACAAGGAACAATTTATGGCGATAATAAATTATTTACCACTTTGTGTGATGCATACTCTACCTTTCCATTTATTGAAGAGTTTTCTGACCAAACCTTGCCGGGATGTTGGGATAATGTAGATAATGAAGGCTCCGGGCAAATATGGGAATTTGTAAGTGGAGGATATCAGTTGGGAGGAAATGAGAGTTTTAACTCTACTACAGAGAGTGATGGTTTTGCTGTTTTAGATAGCGATCAATATGGTAATGGAAATTCACAAGATGCAGATCTTGTTACTCCTGTATTTGATTTCTCTTCATATAACGAGGTGGTACTGAATTTCGAACATTATTTTAAGTCTTATCCCAGCTCTTCTGCTACTCTTTTATATTCAATAAACGGAGGCTCTTCATGGATTGCAATTCAGTCGTGGAGTAGTACAACTAATAATGCGGAACTTTTTTCACAAGATTTATCGTCAGAAGTTGCCGGAGAATCGAATGTGAAGTTTAAATGGAATTATACCGGCTCTTATGGATATTATTGGGCTATTGATGATGTAGAGATTACAACAAATGCTATAGCAACAGAATATACTGTAACCTTTAATGTAACCGATGCTGCGACTTCAAATGCAATTAGTGGCGCAGAAATTATTATTGATGGAAATACTCTTACAACAAATTCATCAGGCGAAGCAACAGTTGATCTGATAGATGGTAATTACAGCTACAGCGTAAATGCATCAG
>JAYEOD010000198.1:0-3377 GCA_034722575.1 Bacteroidota bacterium
ACTCTGGGATATGTAACCAGTTTTTGCTCGTATAGCGTTTGTATGTGTTTTAAGGTAGAATCGGCCGAAAAACCGTATTTCTTGTTGCACTCCACCTGTAGCGAAGTCAAATCAAATAGTTTGGGTGGGTACTCTTTTCCTTTTTTCTTTTTCGATGAAGTAATAGTAAATTCCGATTCTTTTATTGTTTCCAGTACTTTTTCAGCATCCTCTTTTATTTTATATTTTCCTTTTGTAGATGAAAATATTACATCACGATAATCGGTTTTTATCTCCCAATAAGTTTGCGATTTGAAATTTGTTATTTCCAAATACCTATCTACAATCATCGATAATGTGGGGGTTTGTACTCTGCCAATCGATAAAACACCTTTTCCGTTAGCATATTTTAATGTATAAAGCCTGCTGGCATTCATTCCTAATAGCCAATCGCCTATCGAACGTGCATTTCCTGCGGCATACAAAAGATCATAATCCGAAGCATTTTTTAAGTCTTTAAATCCTTCTCGGATGGCCTCTTCTGTTAAGGACGATATCCATAGTCTTTTAACAGGTTTTTTGCATTGCGCTTTGGTTAAAACCCAACGTTGAATCAGTTCTCCTTCAATACCTGCATCACCGCAGTTTATTACTTCATCACATTTATCAACAAGAGTTTTTATTGTATTAAATTGTTTTTCAACGCCTTGATTGGTAATAAGTTTTATGCCAAAACGTTGTGGTATCATGGGTAATGAAGAGAGATTCCACGATTTCCAACTTGGAGTATAGTCGTCAGGTAATTTTAGTGTACATAAATGCCCAAATGTCCAGCTAACCTGATATCCATTTCCTTCAAAATATCCATTACGACGTGTTTTAGCTCCTATAATATCAGCTATCTCTTTTGCTACACTTGGTTTTTCGGCTATACAGACTTTCAAAATTATTATGTTTTATTTACAAAGATAAGCGAGATTGAATTATGAATTACCATTGTTTTAATTATGAATTGCGAGATGTTGAATATTTTCTATTTAGTTTATGTGAAATTTATGCATGATTTTTCAAGCATCCCCACAAATATGATCTGATCCATAGAAAATTATAGATTATTAAGGCATAAAAAAAGCCAAACAAAATATTTGTTTGGCTTTGAGCTCCTCAGGCTGGACTTGAACCAGCGACCCTCTGATTAACAGTCAGATGCTCTAACCAACTGAGCTACTGAGGAATTTTACTTCAATAAAGTTTGCTTTATGTTTCAAAAGCGATTGCAAATATACAATCTGTTTTGAGAAAAACAACACGATTTCAATTTTTTTCCGGATTTTTTTTCCAAAAAAGTTATACAAATAATTGTTTAACTTTGAGCTCCTCAGGCTGGACTTGAACCAGCGACCCTCTGATTAACAGTCAGATGCTCTAACCAACTGAGCTACTGAGGAATTTTACTTTTTTTCTTAAAGCGGTTGCAAATATACAATCTGTTTTGAAATAAACAATACCTTTGCAAAAAAAACAGAACAGATTTTTTCTGCTTTTTAATAATTGATTGGAACAGGCTGTAGTCAATCATGTGACATACAGTATAATGTTTGCGATGACTGTTTTCATCTGGCAAATAAAAAAAATAAAAAAATATTTATATGGATAAAGTTATAGGTTTAGGAAATGCCTTAGTTGATATTATTGCGGAAATGAAAGATGATTCTTTGTTAGAAAAGTTTTCGTTACCAAAAGGAAGTATGCAGTTAGTTGATGGGGCGTTAAACAAGAAAATATTAAAAGAATCGGAGCATTTAAAACAATCTAGAGCTTCGGGAGGCTCTGCTGCTAATACTATTCATGGTTTGGCACGATTAGGTGTTGAGACTGGTTTTATTGGTAAAATTGGTGATGATGAGATTGGTGAGTTTTTTAAAAATGATATGATAGAGAGTCATATTAATCCTGTATTGATTTCCGGAAAAACAGAAACAGGTATTGCTGCTGCTATGATTAGTACTGATGCAGAACGTACTTTTGCTACTTTTTTAGGCGCTGCTGTTGAGTTATCAGCACAAGATATTAAGGAGAGTTTTTTTAGTGATTATAATGTTTTACATATCGAAGGATATCTTGTTTTAAATAACGAATTGTTAGAGGGATCTTTAAAACTTGCAAAAAAAGCAGGTTTAACAATCTCTCTCGATTTAGCTAGTTATAATGTTGTAGAAGATAATTTGAGCTTTTTACAAGAGATGGTTGCTAAGTATGTGGATATTGTTTTTGCTAACGAAGAAGAAGCAAAAGCCTTTACCGGTTTTGAAAATCCTCAAAAAGCTTTAGAGAAAATTTCTGAAAGCTGTGATATTGCCGTGGTAAAAGTTGGTAAAAAAGGCTCTTTAGTAAAAAAAGGAGACGAAATATATACTATCGAAATTAATCCTGTTAAAAGTATCGATACTACCGGAGCAGGTGATTTATATGCCGCCGGATTTTTGTACGGATTTATTAATAATATGTCGATGACAGATTGTGGTTTTATGGGCTCCTTACTCTCTTCAAAAGTGATTCAGGTTATTGGAGCAAAAATTTCTGAAGAGGATTGGATAGAGATTAATAAACAGAAATTGAGTTAGCACAACTTAAATATAATTGTATTAAAAGAGCCTGAAATTTAATTTTAGGCTCTTTTTTTATGCCGAAATGTTTGGATTGGAGATTGCAATATAAAATAATTAATATTATTGATATTTTTTTTCTGTTATTTAAGAAAATCTTTTTTTTATATTCGGCGTTTTTTTTAATTTTGATGTCTTGCGAAAAAAAAATTAGTTAAACTATTTATTAATCCGTATAAAAATGAAGGTATATCAAACAAAAGACATTAGAAATGTAGCATTAATTGGTGCAGCGAAATCGGGAAAAACATCAATTGCAGAGGCGATGATGTTTGAGACGGGAATTATTAATCGTTTAGGAAATATTGAAGATAAGAATACAGTTTCAGATTATAGACCTATAGAATTAGATAAAAAAAATTCTGTTTCTTCAACAGTATTGTGCGCAGAACATAAAGGAAAGAAAATAAATATTATTGATACTCCGGGATTTCCGGGTTACAGAGGTGATGTTTTTTCTGCTTTGAGTGTTGCCGATGCAGCTGTTATTGTGGTTAATGCACAAAATGAGACTGAAATAGGTACAGAAAGAAAATTCCGTTGGGCAACAAAACACAATCTGCCTACAATTTTTGTTGTAAATCATCTCGATCACGATAATATTAATTTTGATAATAAGGTATCACAGTTAAAGGGGGTGTTTAAAAATATCACTTTAGTGCAGTATCCTGTAAATGCAGGTCCTGATTTTGACGCTTTTATTGATGTTCTTCAAATGAAGATGTTTAAATA
>JAYEOD010000199.1:0-3359 GCA_034722575.1 Bacteroidota bacterium
TTCAGATAGCGATAATTCCAGTTGTAAATATACTGCGAACGACTTTTTATACATACTCCAAGCCATAATTAGCTGATATTAATTAATTTATTAGAAAATATGATTTTTGCTGCTACAAAGGTAATTACCATTATGACAAAAGTCACATTAGCAATTTTTATTTTGTTTGGTGTTTCAAAAGCGATAAAACGTTCTTTTTTTCTTCCAAAATTTATTATAACCATATAGGCCATTGGAATAATAACCATCAGAGTTAATATTTCCATAATCCCTATTGATGGGTATCCTAAAGCAAATATCATAACCTCACCACCAATTAAAGGGAAGAGAAAACTGTACAGCAAGAGGGTCTTTTTTGTTTTTTTATTAAACTTCTCAAAATAAATATTTCCGGAAAGGACAAAAAATCTTGTAAATAATTTAGTTGAAATAGCAAGAATAGACATACCAAATAAACAGAAAAAAAGCTTGCCGGTATCATTAATATAAAACCAGCTTAATACGTGTCCTATCCCCTGCCTCATAAGTCCTCCCCAAATAATATCAGATGAAAAACACAATGCAGAATGAAAAAATATCCATATAAACAATAACTTTAAATAGCCCTTATACACTATTGATTTAGTGTATATTAATAAAGACAACGCCATGAGTAGTAGTAGAGCTAGAGGCTTAGTAATAAAAATTCCCTTAACGCTTCCGAAAGTCCAGTCGTTACCCGAAGCAAAAAACAGTAGTCGTGTATCTGCAATGCTGGTAGAAATACCATGAAAACTTGCCATTACGGCTTGTGAAAGATTTGCTGTTAAAAAAACCACGATGTAGGCAATAATAAAATAAGAGAGTGAATTTATAGCGATAATTATTTTTTCTTTTTTATCCATAAAGCTAATGGTTAACAATATTTTGAATCGGTCTAAATTCTTTCCTGATAAGATCCCAATTTTTTGGATACTCTTCAAATAATGTTAAAATTCTATCTTTATGTTGTTTTAATTGATCGGAAATAGCAGCAGCTGTTTTGGGTTTTACTAATGAATCTGCCAAATTCGAGCTAGTTAACTTTACTCCTCTTGAGTGAAGCGTTTTGGCTGCACTTTCAATTTCATCAAGAATCTGTCTTGTTTTATGATATCTCTCTTCCCTAATACTAACGTTTACTTTATTATAGTCATAAACAGGTTTTAAATCTTCAAAGTCAAAATTAATATGCATATCTTCAATTATCACTTCCCCAGCAGTGTAACCTGTATTTATTGTTTTTGCAAAAATAGCAGCCTGCTCTATAATACTCCTGAGATTGTTTATATCACCATTATAATCGATAAGTTTCTCAAGAGCGTCGTGAGATATTTTTAAGATGATTTTCAATTCGATAGAAATATCTTTAGCGTATTGCAGACAAAGATCTGATACGCTTTTTCGGTAGCGACTATTTTTTTCGTTCAATTTACTCTTTAACGATTTAATTTGATTTAAAGCATTCAGAGTGTTTTTGTTAATATTCAAGAGTTGCTGATAATTTTCCTTATGTTCAACAATTAAAGATTTTACAAAATGATACAGCATATGAGAAATCATACCTTTATGTTCGGTAGTGAGTTCTCGCGAATCGCGAGAAATACCAAAATTTGACGTGTCAGAATTAAAATAATAAAACAAAAGATCTTGTCTTCCGTCATGTTCGTTTTTAAATCGGAGTATTAATATTGTATTATGCAATTCGTCGAACATAGTAATAGCATTCTGTTTAGTGGCAGAAATATCAAAAGGAATATCAAAAGGAATATCATCTTTTTTTACCCACGACATAGGGTTTGATACTGATCGCATTTCATCAATGGTATGTATCTCTTCAATTTTATCAACCTCATTAATAAATATACCTTGATTATTTTTCTGAGATATTAATGCGCGGATATTATATTGTTGTTCGTCATAAAAAATAGCCAACACTTTTTCAATACCGGGAAGCGTTTCGTGAGCACGCTCCAGCACGCTTTGTATAGGTGAACCGGTGAATGAAAAAGTTTTTCGCATATGCATATTATGTTTTACAAAACTACTACTTTCCGGACTCTAAAACTAATATATTTAAGTGGTTAAAGCAAATTATTAAGTAACTATTTGAAACACTTTACTTAACTTTAAGTAAAGTTAAGTGTTTAACATAAGCTTAAGTTTCAGCTTAAGTTTATGTTAAAACAACTTAAATCGTTTGCTGTACAGTGGTTTCATTAATAATTTTGTGTTTATAAAAGTGTAAAAACTGATAATTCGTCTCATTATAAAAATATCAAAAAACTTAAGCGCTATGATTACAAAATATACTCTACCACAACAAACCACCACCCCTACAAAACGCAGAAATCATTTCAAAAATGATACCGGTGCTACTGAGGAAATAAAATTTGATAAAATAAAACATGTTGAAAATACGCAGGATACAGAAAGTACACTCTACTTATTACAAAAAGTGGTTTTACTGATTTTTAGATGGAAAACTGTAACAAAAATATCTCATTTAATAATGGTAAAACCAAAAAATGGAATTCATAAAATAAGTAGATATTTTAATAATGAATACTTAAAATTAGAAAACAAAACAGGGAGAATTGCAGAATCATTTTTTAAGTTTGAAGAGTAGCATTAAATAGTGGCCATTATTAAAGTTGTAAATCATTTCCGATGCTAAGCAATATAATCTTCAGTTCGATTTTTTGTATTTTTGATTTTTAATAAGGTAATAAGACTATATAGATAGATGCCAATAACAGTATTAATAGAAGATTCGGATTTTCCTCATCCCGATAATGCGACAGAAGATGGTTTGCTTGCTATTGACGGAGAGTTGAGCACAGAAAGATTATTACAAGCCTATAGTCAAGGAATTTTTCCTTGGTATTCTGATGGAAACCCCATTATGTGGTGGTCGCCGGATCCCAGAATGATAGTAGTGCCTGAAAATTACAAACCACAAAAAAGCCTAATGCAAATCATCCGAAAAGGAAAATACACAATTAAAATTGATACGGCATTTAGAGAAGTAATAATTAATTGCTCAAAATCAGAACGTAAAGATCAGGAAGGCACATGGATTACAGATGAGATGATTAAAGTCTATACCCTTCTTCATCATCAAGGATATGCTCATTCTTTTGAAACTTACCATAATAATAAATTAGTTGGCGGATTATATGGAATTTCTTTAGGGAAAGCATTTTTTGGAGAGTCAATGTTTCATAATGAGAGAGATACATCGAAAATTGCTTACTACTATTTAGTGGAATTTTGTAAAAAGAATGGATTCTATTTTATTGATGCACAACAGGATACACCACACTTGCATAAATTAGGTG
>JAYEOD010000200.1:0-3358 GCA_034722575.1 Bacteroidota bacterium
AGATCACCCGGCCGAACTTAGGCATTGCAAAGAGATGGATGATATTTTTATGTAAGCCTTGACTTTTTGGTTCTTTTGCGTCAAGGCAAAAGAACAACAAAAAAATATTATGTTAAATAGAAATCTTGATGCCTTGATATCATGGCAAACAAATAATAAACGGATAAATCATTTAAATGATGTAAATCCTGTCTAAAAAATAAACAAATGAAACGACTTAATCTTCCCGAATTTCCTATTAAAATTATTGAGCAGGACGGGAGAAGAAAAATTTTAGATATTATTCGTAAAAAATATATTGTCCTCACTCCCGAAGAGTGGGTTAGGCAGAATTTTATCCATTTCTTGATAGAAGAAAAAAATGTCCCCGCCACTTTAATTACTGTAGAGGAAACTATTAAAGTAAATAATCTGACAAAAAGGGTAGATATAGCTGTTTATAATAAGCAAGGTAAGCCGATGCTTTTAGTAGAGTGTAAATCTACTTCCATAAAAATGAGTCAAAAGGTTTTTGATCAGGCTGTTAGGTATAATATGCAACTTCATGTTAAGTATATTATTGTAACTAATGGATTTGAACATTTTGGGTGTAAGATAGATTACGAAACGCAGAATTATTGTTACCTAACACAAATACCTGATTTTAATGAAATAAATTCTTGATTCGTTATTATAAATAATAATTATAACTCCTCTTTTCATACTTTTGTCGTTTGTATTTTTTTTATCTAAAATATTATTATGAGAAGAAATTTTTTGATTATTGCATTAATGTTTATTTCTGCTGTGGTGTTTGCACAGAAAGAGACTAGCTTGAATATAGGTGGATTTGTAAGGGCAGACGCAATTTACGATACTCGACAAAATGTAGAGGCTCGGGAAGGTTATTTAGCATTATATCCTTTAAAACCAAACGTTGATGCTAACGGAGTTGATATTAACGATAATGGTTCTTTTAGTCAGTATGCTATGATTTCGCGTCTTAGAGTAGATTATAGAGGGATAGATATTTTAAAGGCTAAAACAAAAGCTTACATAGAGATGGATTTTTCAGGTGCGTCTAATGCTAATAGCAATACTCTTCGTTTGCGTCATGCGTATATAGAGATGCAATGGACTAATGTGAAAATTCTTCTTGGTCAATATTGGCATCCGCTAACTGTTCCCGAAGTATTTCCTCGTATGCTATCATTAAATACCGGAGCACCATTTCATGCTTTTAATCGTAGCCCTCAAATGCGTCTTGATTGGCAAACTGATTTTGGGAAATTTGTTTTTGTTACCTCCTCTCAAAGAGACTTTATGTCTCCGGGATATGAGAGCCCCAGCGTTGATTATCTTCGTAATAGTGGATTGCCAAATCTTCACTTTCAATATCATGTAAAATATAATAAAATATATGCCGGAGTTGGCGCCGATTGGAAAAAAATTGTCCCTCGTATTAAAACTGATAATAATGTGGCTGTTGATGAATCAATCTCTTCACTCTCGCTTATAGCATTTGCTAAAGCCGATTTTAATAAATTTAGCGTGCGTGTTGAAGGTGTGTATGGCGAAAATTTATTCGATCATTTAATGTTGGGGGGTTATGCAGTATCTGAATACGATATAGATAGTTTGCAAAAAAAATATTCAAATATAGCTCATCATTCTGTTTGGGGTGATGTGCAATATAAATTCCATCCGCAATGGAATGCTGGGGTTTTTGCAGGCTACACTATAAACTTGGGAGCAAGTGATAAAATTGCGGATGAAATATATTCTCGCGGTAATGATATCGATTATATTTATCGAGTAGCTCCACGTGTGTCGTGGAAGTGGGAAAATATTTCTGTTATTGCAGAATGTGAAATTACTACGGCGGCATATGGCGACCTTGATTGTTTTGGTAAGATAACTAATAGTAAGGAGGTTACAAATGTTAGATCTACTCTTAGTGTTTGTTATAATTTTTAATTTATTAATTATTAACGAATAATGTCTTTGAAAAAGAGTGGTTAACGATTTTTTTTTTAAATTTGCGCTTAGTGTAAAAAAAGTATTGTTATTAAAAAAAATAAAAAATGAAACGAACCATAGCAGAAGCTTGTTGGCTGATGATTAAAAGGTGAGTTACATATGGTAAAAACAAACAAATTATAAACATATGAAAAAAACTATTATTCAACTCGTGCTCTCAGTTATTATTATTGGATTAGGGTACATGGTTTATGAAAGTATTATGGCTCCCGTACGTTTTAATAAATCTGTTGATAAACGAAGTGCAGTTGTGGTACAGCATTTAAAGGATATTCGTTCAGCACAAATTGCATACAAAGGGGTTTATGGTAAGTATATTGGTTCTTTCGATACGCTTATCGATTTTGTTGAAAATGGATCGATTCCAGTGCTGAATATTATTCCCGATCCTAACGATACTACATTTACAAAAACAATTGTTGATACTATTGCTTTTGTTAAAGTGTCAGACTCTTTATTTAGAGATAGAGGTATGAATGGTGTACAGCATGTACGTTATGTCCCTTTTTCTAAAAATATTGAGTTTAATTTAAATGCCGGTGAAATTGTAAAAGGTGGTGTTAAAGTTAACGTTATTGAAGTAAAAGCAAAATACGAGGATATGTTAATTGGTTTGAATGAGCAGCTGATAATCAATAAAATTAAGAGTTTAGAAGATATTGAGAAATATCCCGGCTTGAGATTCGGATCAATGACAGAACCTACAATTGATGGTAACTGGGAATAATACTCAATATATATGAGTAAGAAAACCAAAACAAAATTGAAATACCAAGATGAGTCGTTGAATTTAGCAACGCCTGAAAAGTATATATTATCCATCCGGATTTCTCCGGATGGATTTTCTTTTTCTGTACTCGACGGAATGCGTAGTAAATTTGTTGCTTATCATCTATTTCGTTTCCGTTCTGCCGACAGTATATCCTTGTGTAAGGAGGTAGATGCTGTTTATGAGAAAAATCCTTGGCTAAAAGGCAACTTTAGAAAAGTGTTTGTTTTGTTAGAAACACCAAAGTCAACACTGATTCCTGAACCTTTGTTCGAGAATTCGGAGAAAGAGTTGTATTTGAAATTTAATCATACTCTTAATTCTTACGAACAAATAGCATTCGATTATCTTAAAAATGTTGATGCTTATAATGTTTTTGCTTTACCGGATTGTTTGAAATTTAGAATGCAAAAATATTATAAAAGATATCAAATTGTTCATTTTTCTACTCCATTAATAGAGAGCTTGTTGATAAATAATAAGAATGCTAATCTCGATAAAACCATTTTCTTAAATGTCAGACAAAAAAATATTGATATAATTTTATTGAAAAATCAGAGCCTGCATTAT
>JAYEOD010000201.1:0-17010 GCA_034722575.1 Bacteroidota bacterium
TAATTTACGTTTTAAATGTTAAAGAACACTATTATATAAAATATATGTATGTAGATACGACAAATGTATTAATATTATAGTGTTACTTAATATGAAATCTAAATTTAGAATAACTTTAAATTAATTAGTATGCGTTATAAGTCACCCAACAAAGAATTTTTCATTAAAAACCGTGCGAAATTAGTAAATTTTTTGCCGAAAAATTCGGTTGTAGTAATTAATTCTAACGATGAAATGCCTCGTAATGGTGATCAGAATTTCCCTTTTCGTCAGAATTCCGACTTGTTTTATTTGACAGGGTTGGATCAAGAGAAGTGTATTTTACTATTATGCCCCGATCATCCGGAAGAATCAAAGAGGGAAATTGTTTTTACTATTGAGGCTGATGAGAATATGGTGATATGGAATGGTCATAGATATGCAAAAGAGGAGGTTGCTGAGATTTGTGGAGTGGAGAATGTGCAGTGGACGGGAGCTTTTGAGTCTTTTCTTAGAGATCTTGTATTGCAGTCGGAACATGTGTTTTTGAATCAGATAGAGTATCCTAAATATCAAACCGAAGTTCCATACAAAGATCTTAGATTTGCCAATGAAATAAAAGTGAAATTTCCTGAAAATAGTATTAAAAGGGTAGCTCCTTTGTTGGCTAAACTTCGAGGAGTTAAAGAACCCGAAGAGCTGGAAATGATGCAAAAAGCCGCAGATATTACTAACAAAGCTTTTTATAAAGTATTGAAAACCACTAGGCCGGGTGTAATGGAATATGAAGTGGAGGCAGAGATGACTTATGAATTTCTTCATAATGGGGCAGCAGGACATGCTTATCCGCCAATTATTGCTTCGGGCGAGAGTGCTTGCATTTTGCATTATATCGATAATGATAAGGTGTGTAATGATGGTGATTTAATGTTGATGGATTTTGGCGCAGAGTATGGAAATTATGCTGCTGATGTGTCTAGAACCATCCCGGTAAACGGAAAATTTACCCCGCGACAAAGCGAATGTTATAATGCTGTTTTAAGAGTTATGAAAAAAGCTATTAAGCTGTACGTTCCCGGAAATACTATTAATAAAGTTGATAAGATAGTGAAGAAGATGATGGAGGCTGAAATGGTAAGCCTTGGTTTGTTTACCGAGGAGGATGTGAAAAATCAGAATTCCGACAGCCCAATGTATTTTAGGTATTTTATGCATGGAATGAACCATTATTTAGGGCTAGATGTTCATGATGTGGGAGCAAAAGATACTGAATTTGTTGAGGGAATGGTACTGACTTGCGAGCCGGGATTATATATTGCTGAAGAGAAAATAGGCATTAGAATAGAAAATGATATTGTTGTAGGAGAAGAACCTTTCGACCTTACTCGCAATATTCCTAGGGAAATTGATGAGATTGAAAAAATTATGCAGGAGAGAAAATGATATAGTGTAAATCGTTTGTAGAAAATATTTTTTTGTACATTCGAAGATTAATAAAAGTAATTAATTAAAATTTTAAGATATGTTTAATAAGCAAGTTTATATAAATAGAAGAGAGAAATTAAAGGCCGAAATGAATTCGGGGTTGGTGGTAATATTGGGTAATGTTGACGCAGCATTTAATTATCCCGGTAATCAATACCATTTTCGTCAAGACAGTAATTTTTTGTATTTCTTTGGATTGGATATGGCAGGACTTGCCGGTGTTATAGATATTGATAATAATAAAGAATACATCTTTGGTAATGATGTTACTATGGATGATGTGATTTGGATGGGCGACCAGCCTACAATAAAAGAGTTGGGTGCTCAGGTTGGTGTAGAGAAAACAATGCCTTTTGCCGAAATAAAGAAATTTGTGCAAAAAGAGAAGTTTTTAGGAAGAAAGATTCATACTTATCCTACTTACCGTGGTGAGCAGGTTCTTCAATTGGCAAATATTCTTGATGTTGATAATAAGCAGATTAATGAGTTTGTTTCGCAAGAGTTGATACAAACTACTGTGAAATTACGTTCTGTTAAAGAGGATGTTGAGATTGAAGAGATTGAAAAAGCTGTTGATACTGCATACGAAATGCACACAACAGCAATGAAAATGGCTCGCGTGGGGGTTGTTGAGCAAGAAATTGCAGGTACTATCGAAGGTATCTCTTTGGCTAAAGGTGGAGCGGTTTCTTTCCCTATTATTTTGTCAATGAATGGACAAACTCTTCATAATCATTATCATGGTAATATATTAGAAGAGGGTAGAATGATGATTACTGATGCAGGTTCTGAACGTCCTTCGCATTACTGTAGCGATATTACTCGTACTGTTCCTGTTGGTGGAAAGTTTAATCAGCGTCAGAAAGATATTTATGAAATTGTTTTAGCAGCAAATATGAAAGCTATTAGCGCAGCTAAACCCGGTATTACCAATAAAGAGCTTCATATGATGGCGGTTACCATACTTGCTACCGGCTTAAAAGATTTGGGCTTGATGAAAGGCGATGTTGATGAAGCGGTGCGTCAGGGTGCTCATGCTGTATTTATGCCTCACGGTTTAGGTCATATGATGGGACTTGATGTTCACGATATGGAAGGCTTAGGCGAAGATAATGTTGGTTATAATGATGTTATTAAAAGAAGTTCGCAGTTTGGTCTTGGTGGCTTGCGTTTGGGTAGAGAACTTGAAAAAGGTTTTGTGTTTACTGTTGAACCGGGATGTTATTTTATTCCTAAACTTTTAGATCAGTGGAAAAGTGAGAATAAATTTACTGAGTTTTTGAATTATGATAAAATCGAGAGCTTTAAAGATTTTGGCGGTATAAGAATCGAAGATGATATTCTTGTTACTGAAACTGCTCATAAAGTTCTTGGAAAACCAATTCCAAAAACTGTGGCTGAGGTAGAAGCTATGATGAATATGAAATAGTAACTGTTATTATACTTCGTTAATATATTTTCAGTCGATAAAATTATTTATCAAAATAATTTTATCGACTGATTTTTAATGTTTTAATTATGAAGATAGATTTTAAAGGCAAAAAAATTAATTTTGATTCAAAAGGCGAAGGCAAAACTGTTGTGTTTTTGCATGGCTTTTTAGAGAATAGTACAATGTGGGATTTTTTCGCAGATAGTTTGTCTCGAAAATTTAATGTTGTAGTTATCGATCTTCCCGGACACGGAGAGAGTGATGTTGTTGCAGAAATTCAAAGTATGGAGCTGGTGGCAGAGGTTGTAAAAGCTGTTTTGGACTCTCTTGATATTAAAAAATGTATGCTGGTTGGACACTCTATGGGAGGCTACGCGAGTTTAGCTTTCGCAGATATCTATCCTGCTATGTTAAGTGGTTTGGTGCTTTTTCATTCGCATGCCATGGAAGACAATGAGCAGGGTAAAATAAATCGCGATCGTACAGTTGCTATTGTCGAAAAAAATAGTGCTGATTTTGTTAGTATGTTTATTCCCGATTTATTTGCTCCTAATAATCGTGAAAAATTTAATGAGGTAATAGAACGACAAAAAGATTTTGCAAAAGCAATGCCTAAAGAGGGTATAATAGCCTCTTTAAAAGGAATGAAAACACGAACATCGAAATTGGAGTTGCTTTCGCAGATTGATGTGCCGGTTATGTTTATAGCAGGAAAAGAAGATAGTAGAATTCCGGTAGATAAAATGATGCAACAAGTTGCGCTGCCAAAACATTCAGAGTTGCTGCTGCTTGGGGATACAGGACATATGTCGTGGGTAGAAGAGGAGGAAAAAACAGCGGTGGCTTTATTCTCTTTTGTTTTGCGAAATTTATAAAGTCAAGTGTTTGGTTCAGAATGTTCGCTATCGAGGCTTTAGCAGGATTTGTGGTAAATGACTGTTTTTTAAGACAAGAATAACGAAGAGAGCGGACATTATGGACAAACACTAATCAGAACTTAATATATAATATCATGGCAGAAAAACGAGTGCTTATTACAGGTGCAACAGATGGTATTGGAATGCAAACTGCTGTTCGGCTGGCTGAAAAAGGTTTTGAGGTTTGGATTCACGGACGAAATTATGATAAAGTAGAGTGGGTAAAAGAGTCTGTTATTGAAAAAACTCATAATGAAAATATCTTTGGAATAGCAGCCGATTTTTCCTCTTTATATGAAGTGAAAAGCATGGTGATTGAACTGAAAAATCTTGTCGATTCGTTTGATGTTATTATTAATAATGCCGGAATAATAAATCTCGCTTTTGAAAGAACTGTTGATGGTTTTGAACGTACTTTTCAGGTAAACTATTTGTCGCATTTTTTATTAACATCACAGCTGTTGCCTATGATGAAAGAAAAATTCGATGCCAGAATAATTAATCTAACGTCGATGATTCATGCCGATAGTTTCGATGAAAATAATTTGCAGGTAAATAATGCTAATGATTATGCTGCTGAACAAGTCTATTCAAATACTAAGCTGTATAATATTTTATTTACTTTTAAATTGGCTCGAATGCTACAGGGTTCAACAATCACCGCAAATTGTCTTCATCCCGGAGTAATTAATACTAAATTGTTGCGAGCCTCTTATGGCGATATTGGAATGCCTGTTGAATCGGGTGCCGATACATCTGTTTTTCTGGCTTCCTCTCCGGATATAGAGTCTGTTTCGGGAAGGTATTTTGCAAATAGCAGAATCTCAAAAGCCTCTCCTGTATGCTATGATAAGGAGTGTCAGGATATTTTATGGAATAAATCTCTTGATATTTTAGGAAATTATTTGCAATAATATGTTTGTAGAGATAAGGCATGCCTGGTCTCTGGCAAAAGGTGATGTATTTGATAACCTCATATATTTCACCCTCTGTTTTCATAAAAGTGCATCTCTTTTATATAATCATATACCTTATCAGGAAGAAAATATTTTATATCCTTTTTTTCAGATATTGATTTTCTGATAAAGCTTGATGAAATATCAAAACTTGGCGCTGTTATAAATTTAAAACTGTTGTGGTTAGAGTATTGATGGCTATGTTCTCCCGGGCGGTTATATACGTATATCTCGTATTGTTTTATTATCTCTTCAAAATTTTTCCACTTGTTAAAAGAGGGTAAAATATCAGTGCCGCAAATTAGTTTAAACTCCTTTTCGGGATGTTTTTCGTGCAGATATGTTAGGGAGTCTATTGTATATGATGGCTGAGGCAGCTTAAATTCAATTGAAGAGACTTCGAGAAGAGGATTGTCTTCTACAGAAAGATTAACAAGCTGCAGGCGATGATGATCTGCTAATAATGATGATTTCTTTTTAAAAGGATTATGAGGAGATATAACAAACCAAATTTTGTCTAAATCGGTGTGTTCCACAAGATATGTTGCTAACATCAAATGTCCGTGATGTATAGGGTTAAAAGAGCCGAAAAAGAGTCCGATTTTTTTAGCTGTCATAATTTATTGTTTTAAAAATTCTGTAACTATCTCCTCTGCTTCTTGTTTAGCGGTATCTAAATTGTCGTTGATAAGTATTTTGTCAAACTTACTCGCAAAGCTGATTTCATGCTCTGCCTTTTCAATTCTTTTGTTGTAACTCTCTTCGGTTTCTGTGTTACGATTTTTTAAGCGTTGCTGAAGAACCTCTAACGAAGGTGGTTGTATAAAAATTGATAGTGCGTTTTCGTGATAAAGTTTTTTAAGGTTTATTCCTCCTATCACATCGATATCGAAAACAACAATTTTTTTCTCTTCCCAAAGACGCTCTATTTCTGATTTTAGAGTGCCATAAAATTGATTGTGATATACCTCTTCCCATTCAACAAATTCGTTATTGCTTATCTTTTTTTTAAACACTTCGGGTGATAAAAAATGATAGTGATCACCATTTTTTTCACCGGCTCTTAATTCTCTACTTGTAGCAGAAACAGAAAAGGCCAAATTATTAAATGTTTTTAATAAATGATTTACTATTGTTGATTTTCCTGCACCCGAAGGGGCAGAAAAAATTAATAAACGCCCCATTTTATGATATGTTAGAAAGTTGTTCTTTGATTTTTTCTAATTCGTCTTTCATTAATACTACAATATGTTGTATGTCAGTATTATTGGCTTTCGATCCAATAGTATTAATTTCTCGTCCAACCTCTTGCGAAATGAAATTTAACTTTTTCCCGGAGGAGAGTTTGTTGTTTAAATTATCGCGGAAATATTGGCAGTGGTTTTTTAAACGCACTTTTTCTTCTGTGATATCATATTTTTCAAGATAGTAGATAGCCTCTTGTTCAAAACGATTTTTATCGTATTGAGTATCATCTAAAAGATCGTTAAGGTCTTTTTTTAACTTTGTTCTTACTGTTTCGATACGTAGTTGTTCAAAAGGCTCAATCTTACCTAAATATTCTTCTATTAAGTTTATCCTTGTAATAAAATCTTGTTCTAAAGTTTTTCCTTCGTCTATTCTGTATTGCAATACGCTATCAACACATTCTGTAATTGTGCTAAACACAGTATCCCACTCTTCGTCTTGTAAGTCTTCCCTTTCGTTTATTAATACGTCCGGCATCTTAATTATTATCGGAAGATAATCTGTAAAGGATTCTGTATTTATATCTGAAGAGAGCGATTTTAGTTCGTTATAATACTGTTTCGCTAACTCTTTGTTTATGGTGTAGTTCGACTTGGAGCCAAAGTTTTCCACATAAATACTGAAATCAAGCTTTCCGCGATGTAGTCTTTTGGAAAGATATTTCCTTATCTCTAAGTCTTTGCTTCTAAAAGCCCCCGACATGCGAGTGTTTATATCTATCTGTTTGCTGTTTAGAGTTTTTAACTCTACGGTGATTTTTTTTCCGTTATACTCTTTTTCGGCTTTTCCGTAGCCTGTCATCGATTGTAACATGGTGTTTTTTTTTGCAAATATACAAATGAATCTACTTTGCGCCAATAAATAATGTTTTTATGAATGTATGCGGTTTTTGAAAAATAATTTTGTTACTTTTGATCTGTTTTAAAACTAAAGATATGCTCAGAGCAGTTATTATAGACGATGAAGTAAAATCGCGCGAAGCAGTTACTCATATGATTGATTTGTTTGGAGAAGAAAAACTCGTTGTTGTGGGTTATGGCTCTGGTGTGAAAAGTGGTATTGAAACTATTAATGAGCTTAATCCCGACTTGGTGTTTTTGGATATAAAAATGTCTGATGGTACCGGATTTGATTTATTAAAAAGTTTTAAGAAAATTAATTTCGATGTGATTTTTATTACTGCTTACGATGAGTTTGCTATAAAAGCATTTAAATACAGTGCTATCGATTATATCTTAAAACCTATCGATCCGGAAAAATTTACTGAAGCTGTTGAAAGAGTTGATAAACATCGCGAAAAGAGTGATTTGGATTTTCAGTTAAAGGTGCTGATGAACAATATGAATCAGCCTGCCTCTGCAAAAGAAGAAAAAAAAATGGTTCTAAAAACCTCAAATAATGTTTATGTAGTAAAAGTAAAAGATATTATCCGTTGCGAATCAGACCGTAATTATACTCGCTTTTATGTAAAAGGGGAGCCTTCTATTTTTGTCTCAAAATCGCTAAAAGTATTTGTTGATCTATTAGAAGAGTTTGCTTTTTTTCGTGTTCATCAATCTCATTTAATTAATTTGAACTGCGCAAAGCAATATGTAAAAGATGAGTGTATTTGTATTATGGACGATGATTCTAAAATTCCGGTTTCTACCAGAAAACGTGAGATTTTGATAAAAAAATTTGAAGAATTGTAGCGAATGATAAAAAATCACAAGCGAATGTTAATTATGTACCGGCGAATATACATAAGCCTAGCATAATGTTTAATATTTATTTATTATTGTAATGTTTAAATATGATATATTAAATTTTACAATGAATAAATCATCTGCTATAGTGAGAGTACATGGAGGAACTTTTTTTGTTTCTGAAGTTATTGAAATGGATAATGAGTATCTTGTTTATCGAAAAGGAGGCTTTTTTGGTTCTGAAAAGTACTCTGTTACTATACCAATAAAAAATATTGTTTCGATAGAGCTGGCTAAAACATTTCGTTGTATTAAAATAATTATTAAGAGTTCGGGTGATTGTGAAATAGTAGGAAGTTTTTTTTCAAAGAAGTCGTTTGACAAAATTAAAAAAATGATTGCGATTTAAGTTTATTTATTACTTTTGGGAGTAAATAGAGTGAATTATGACCGAGTGGAAGAGTCCATACTATAAATTTTACGATGATCCATTTAAGTATTACTATAAAATGCTTAAAGATATTGGGTTAGCAAAAAAATCTATATTTATTGAAATCTATAGGTTTAATAACGATTCTATCGGAATACGTTTTAAAAATGCCCTCCTAGAAAAAGCAAAGCAAGGAGTAAAAATTAAATTATTGTTAGATTCGTGGGGAACGAATGTTAGTATGAGCTTTTTTAAAGAGCTTGTTGATAATGGCGCTGAGATAAGATTTTATAAAAAAATAAAATTTTTTATTGATTTTTTTACAAAAAATCATCGGCGTAATCACCGGAAGTTAGTCCTTATCGATCATGAAATAGCATATATCGGCTCTTCTAATATTACAGAGTATTCGTTAAATTGGCGCGAAAGTGTTTTGCGTATAAAAGGTGAGTTTACCCGTGAATTAGAAAAAGTCTTTTTTAGAGATTTTGATAATTACAAAAAATATGTTTTTGCTAAAGGAAGCTTTTTAAAGGTTTTAAAGGGGGATGGGTTTTCTGTGATTCGCGATTTTCCTTCTATCCGGCAGCAAAGGGTGATGAAGAAATTCTTTGAGATGATTAAGGATGCTAATAAGGAAGTTGTTATTGAAACACCCTATTTCCTTCCGGGATTTCAGCTTAGAAGAGCAATGATGCAAGCAGCTCAAAGCGGTGTTAAAGTAACTGTTATTATGCCAAAACACTCTGATATTAGAATGATTGACGTACTTCGTTCTAAATATTTTGGGCAGTTGTGCAAAAGTGGCGTGAAAATAATGTTTTACACGGGAGTTAATTTACACGCTAAGATAATGCTTGTCGATAAAATTACATTTGCCTTAGGATCGTCTAATTTCGATTATCGTAGCTTCAGATATCAGTACGAAATAGTGTTGGTTGGTGCAAAAACTATTATTACAGAACAATTGGATGATCATATAAAAAAGACCTTAGAAGCGAGTATTCCATTTAATTACGATGAGTGGTTTCGCCGACCCGTAATACAAAAAATCTTCGAATGGATATTATTGCCTCTACGACATTTGTTATAATTGTATTGAAATATCGAAATTTTTAATCCGAATTATAGCTCGGATATTACTACTTAATTGATTTTTTAGTAATTATTATTATTGGCTTGTTGTTTGTTGTACGAGTGAAAAATAGATAGGTATCGCCACCATCACGTAGT
Source organism: Bacteroidota bacterium (assembly GCA_034722575.1). GTDB lineage: Bacteria > Bacteroidota > Bacteroidia > Bacteroidales > JAIPAH01 > JAIPAH01. The sequence continues at coordinate 9,366 of JAYEOD010000201.1, forward strand.
TTTGTCTTCTTTTTTACCTGCTCTACTGTTAACGGAAAATTTCGGCACGATATATTGGCTCTCTTTTCAGAAAGTGATTTTTTTAATCCTTTTAAATCAAACGATAGTGTTTGTGTAATTTGAAATCTCCTTCCCGGAAAATTATCAACTAAATGCGATGAGGTGTATAGGTGGCTATTGATGTTTAATTTCTCTATATCGAGTTTTGTTCCAATACATTGAAATGCTCCGGCTTTTAATATCGAGGTATTTGGCTCGTATAAATATTCTTTCGGCTCAGAATATTTGCTTGTGGCATTTTGCTCTTCTTTAAAAGAAAAGTTAAAGGTTTGCAATGGATTGTTCGATATATTTACTGTAATTATTTTCGGCTCTTTATTATAGTTTTTTTCAAGTAAAAAAAGTAGCTCGCGGCATTCGTTGTCAACCGAAACTACATGAACCTCTTTTACAAATCGCAACTCTTTTAGCCCTTGCTTTATATCGAATAATGGTGCGGCTTTTATTAATATATTGTTGGTGTGCTTAAATAAATTGTTGAGATTTGATGGGATATCAGGAGTGCTATCCTTTAATCTGAAAACGCGATTTTGATTATTATCTCTTCGTGCAGGGTCAATATAAATCCAATCATAATGTTTTTTGCTGTTATCCAGATGCAATAGTCCATCGCCATTATAACATTCGATATTATTGCTATTAAAACATTCGAAATTATGTTTTGCTATTGCAGATAACTCTTTATTTAGCTCGCAGTGGGTGATGTGATTTATGGTTTTAGAGAAATACAAACAATCAACACCAAGTCCTCCTGTTAAATCAATTAATGATTTTCCGGAGACTAATTCGCTTTTATATTTTGCAGTCTTTTCCGATGAGGTTTGTTCTATCGAGAGTTTTATCGGAAAATAGATCCTCGATGTGTTGTGCCATGTGGGAAGCTTTTTTTTTGCTTTTTGTAATCCTTCTATCTGTGTTGCAAGCTCTTTTGCCGAAACATCCCGAAAAGGAGAGCCTTTAAGAATGATTTTTGTAATATCCGTAAAAAGATTTTTTCTGATAAATTCTTGAACTTTTGTTTCAAGTACGTTTTTGTTCATAATGCAAAAATAGTAATTATTGAGTCCACTCCGAATAGTCATTTATTTCTTTAGTGAAGTGTGTGGGTTTTACTCTGCTGAATAAAAGTAAATGGCATAATATTTAAGAATAGAATTTTTTGCATTTTTAAAATTGCTAACTTTGCATTGAAATGAACCATGCGATGAAGGAAGAAAAAGGAAGTATATTGTGTAAGATCGATAGTCCTAACGATCTTAAAAAATTGAAAGAGAAAGATTTAGTGTTGTTGGCTGAGGAATTAAGAACCTTTATTGTTGATGCGGTATCGAAAAACCCGGGACATTTAGGAGCTAATTTAGGTACTATTGAGTTGACTATTGCTTTACATTACGTTTATAATACTCCTTACGATAGAATAGTTTGGGACGTTGGTCATCAGGCTTATGCTCATAAAATACTTACCGGACGAAGGGATGTGTTTCACTCGAACCGTATGTATAAAGGGATTAGCGGCTTTCCAAAAATTTCTGAGAGCGAGTTCGATGCCTTTGGTGTGGGACACTCTTCTACCTCTATTTCTGCCGCTCTTGGTATGGCAGTTGCTTCTGCTTTGAAAGAAGATAATGGACGACAGCATGTTGCTATAATTGGCGATGGCTCCATGACAGCCGGTATGGCGATGGAAGCTCTGAATAATGCCGGAATGGCTAACTCAAATCTTTTGGTGATTCTTAATGATAATGGTATTGCTATTGATAAAAATACCGGCGCTTTAAAAGAGTACCTTGCTGATATTACCTCTTCTCGTATTTATAATAGATTTAGAAATCTTGTTTGGGCAGTGATGGGTGGTAATACTCGTTATGGAAAAAATTCCAGAGGAATTGTTAAGCAAATTAGTAATGCTGTAAAATCTTCTATCCTTAAAAAGAATAACTTTTTTGAAGCATTTAATTTTAGATATTTTGGCCCTGTTGACGGACATGATGTAGAACGTCTTGTTAGAATCCTTAACGACCTTAAGAAAATTCGTGGACCTAAAATCCTTCATTGTGTTACCACAAAAGGAAAGGGGTATGAAATGGCTGAAAAAGATCAAGTGCGTTTTCATGCTCCCGGACTGTTTGATAAAAATACTGGTAAAAGTGTTAATAGTAATAGTAGAAAAAAGGAGCCTCTTAAATATCAAGATGTGTTTGGTAAAACACTTGTTGAGCTTGCTAAAAAGAATAAAAATATTGTTGGTGTTACTCCGGCAATGTTAACGGGTAGCTCGTTAACTTTTATGATGAAAGAATTCCCTGAGCGTACTTTTGATGTGGGTATTGCCGAACAACACGCTGTAACTTACTCGGCAGGAATGGCAGTGCAAGGACTGTTGCCTTTTTGTAATATCTATTCGTCTTTTATGCAGCGTGCTTTCGATCAAGTTGTACATGATGTGGCAATACAAAATTTTGATGTGGTTTTTTGTCTCGATCGTGGTGGCTTGGTTGGTGAAGATGGTGCTACTCATCATGGTGTATATGACCTCTCGTTTTTCCGAGGAATTCCTAATATGATAATCTCTGCTCCTCTTAACGAAAAGGAATTGAGAAATTTGATGTTTACAGCACAAGAAAAAGGAAACGGCCCATTTGTTATTAGATATCCTCGTGGTAGGGGAGTGATGACAGAATGGGAAACTCCTTTAGAAAAAGTGGAGATCGGAAAAGGACAGAAAATTAGAGAGGGTGGAGATGCTGCAATAGTTGCTATTGGACATCCGGGTAATTTTGCTCTCGAAGCTGCTGAAAAATTAAAAAAAGAGTACGACAAAGATATCGCTGTTTACGATATGCGATTTTTAAAACCTTTTGATAAAGAGCTCCTTCATGATGTTTTTGTAAAACATAAAAGAATTATTACTGTAGAAGATGGTACTGTTATTGGCGGATTAGGTACTGCTGTTATGGAATTTGCAGCAGAAAATGGCTATCATGCTAAAATTGTTCGTCTTGGTGTACCTGATAGAATTGTTGAACAAGGAACTTTAAAAGAATTATATAGAGAGTGTGGCTTTGATGTTGAAGGAATTGTTGCTGCTACATTGAAATTGCTGAAATAGTTTTTTTGTAATTCGTTTAGTGTTAATGTAATTGAAATTAAGCCCTCCTTAATAAAAAAATATTTATCTGTTTTGATGGTGTTGTTTGTTTTTTACAATTCGTTATGCATATATTTGCATAACACAATTAAATGGATTATTAATACATAAAAAATAAAAACAAAAATGCAAAATAGTTTATACTTTGCTCCACCGGCTAAAAACGAACCGGTATATACTTATAAGAAAGGCTCTTCGGAAAGAGATAATTTGGTGAAAGCCATAGAGAGTGCTAAATCGAATGTTGTGGATATTCCGATGATTATTGATGGTAAGGAGATACGAACAGAAAACAAAATAGAGATACATCCTCCACATGATCATAATTATTTATTAGGTTATTATCATCGTGGAAACGAAACCCATGTAAATGATGCTATTGCTGCTGCACTGAAAGCACGTAAAAAATGGGCAGGAGTATCATGGAAACAACGCGCATCAATATTTTTAAAAGCAGCCGGTCTGATTTCAGGACCGTATCGTGCCAGAATTAATGCCGCAACTATGTTAGGACAGTCTAAGTCGGCTCATCAGGCTGAGATTGATTCTGCTTGCGAATTGGCTGATTTTTTAAGGTTTAATGTTCAGTATATGACTGAAATTTATAACGAACAGCCTAATTCAGATGAATTGAATTGGAATAGAACAGAGCAACGCGCTTTAGAGGGTTTTGTATTTGCTCTAACACCGTTTAATTTTACTGCTATAGCAGGAAATTTACCGTCAGCTCCGGCTATGATGGGAAATACTGTTGTTTGGAAATCTTCTAATACGCAAATTTATGCTGCGCGAATTATTATGGAGATATTTATGGAAGCCGGTTTACCCGATGGCGTTATAAACCTGGTTTTTGTCTCAGGTCCTGTTGCAGGAAAAGTAATTTTTTCGCATCCCAATTTTGCAGGAATTCATTACACAGGTTCTACAGCAGTATTTCAAAATATCTGGAAAGAGATTGGAGGTAATATTGAGAACTATAAATCATATCCGCGTATTGTTGGCGAAACCGGTGGTAAGAACTTTATGTTAGTTCATGAATCATCAAATGCAGTACAGGTGGCAACGGCTTTAACGCGTGGAGCATTCGAGTATCAAGGACAGAAATGTTCTGCGGTTTCGCGTGCATATATTCCTGATAATATGTGGAACGATGTGCTTGCTGAAATTAATTGCGATATGGCGTCTATGAAAATGGGCGATGTAGAGGATTTTTCAAATTTCGTAAATGCCGTAATCGATGAAGCCTCTTTTGATAAACTTGCCGGATTTATCGATCGTGCTAAACAAGATAAAGAGGTGAAAATTATACATGGTGGTGGTTATGATAAATCTAAAGGGTATTTTATCGAGCCAACTATTATTCTTACCACAGATCCTAATTATGTTACTATGGTAGAGGAGTTGTTTGGCCCGATATTAACTATTTATGTTTACGATCATAATAAATTTGAAGAGACTGTTGAACTGGTTGATAAAACATCGATGTATGCTTTAACAGGATCTATTTTCTCGAAAGATCGTTATGTGATTGAGTATGCTAAGAAAAATTTGGAGCATGCTGCAGGTAATTTTTATATTAATGATAAACCTACAGGAGCTGTTGTAAATCAACAACCTTTTGGTGGAGCTCGTGGTTCCGGAACAAATGATAAGGCCGGTTCTAAGTTAAACTTATTGCGATGGGTATCTCCGCGTACTATTAAGGAGTGCTTTTTACCATCCGAAAGCTATAAATATCCGTTTATGAAATAATTTATTAATTGTAAAAAATGTGTATAAACAATACGATTTGCTTAATTGTTTGTTTATTAGCGTTTTTTTATGCATCTACAAACTATAAAAATAATAAAATGACTACTACAGAATTTAACATAAAAGAGCTCCTAAATAGATTAGGAATAAAAGATATTAACTCGGGAGTAACTACCGGCACAGAATGGTTTGATGTTCAGGGCGCTGTTACTACATCTGTATCGCCAATTGATGGAAAAGAGATTGGTAAGGTAAAAAATGCAACTATCGAAGATTACGAAAAAGTTGTTGCAAAGGCTCAGGAAGCTTTTAAAGTGTGGCGCGAAATTCCTGCTCCAAGTCGTGGTGAAATAGTTCGTCAAATTGGGCTTGCTTTGCGCGATGCAAAAGAGGATTTGGGTAAACTGGTTACTCTTGAAATGGGAAAAATTTATCAGGAAGGTCTTGGTGAAGTGCAGGAAATGATTGATATATGCGATTTTGCTGTTGGTCAATCGCGTTTGTTAAATGGATTTACCATGCATTCGGAACGAAAAAATCATAGGATGTACGATCAGTATCACCCGATTGGATTGGTGGGGTTGATTACATCATTTAATTTTCCTGTTGCTGTTTGGGCATGGAATTCTATGCTTGCAGCTATTGCCGGTGATGTGGTTATTTGGAAACCGAGCTCTAAAACACCTCTTACTGCTATTGCTACAATGAATATTATTAATAAAGTACTTACAGAAAATAATGTTCCGGAAGGAGTTTTTAGTCTGATTGTAGCAAAATCATCGGTGTTGGGCGACAATTTTATTGGTGATAAACGAATCCCTCTATTTTCGGTAACCGGTTCTACTGCCGTTGGTAAACATGTTGGACAAGTTGTTGGAGAGCGATTAGGAAAAACTATTCTTGAGTTAGGCGGAAACAACGCTGTTATTGTTTCCGATACTGCCGACTTAGATATGGCTATTCCATCTATAGTATTTGGTGCTGTTGGAACAGCAGGACAACGTTGTACTTCAACGCGTCGTGTAATTGTTCACGAAAATGTTTATGATGAAGTAAAAGATCGTTTGTTGCACGCTTATAAACAAGTTGTTGGTAAAATAGGAAATCCTTTAGATACAAATACTTTGGTTGGACCACTTGTTGACATACATTCTGTAAATGCTTTTAAACACGCTGTGGAGGAGGTGAAAAAAGAGGGCGGAAAGATTTTGTTTGGAGGTGAAGTTTTAGAAGATAAAAATTATCCATCTGAAAATTTTGTTGTCCCTGCTATTGCTGAAGCTGAAAATTATTACAATATTGTTCAGGAAGAGACTTTTGCACCAATTGTTTATCTTATTAAATATAAAACATTCGACGAAGCTATTGCTTTAAATAATGGAGTCCCTCAGGGATTATCATCTGCACTGTTTACACTAAATATGCGCGAAAGCGAGCAGTATTTAAGCGAAGTAGGCTCTGACTGTGGTATTGCTAATGTTAATAGTGGTACTTCGGGAGCTGAAATTGGTGGAGCTTTTGGTGGTGAAAAAGATACCGGCGGTGGACGTGAATCGGGTTCCGATTCGTGGAAAGCGTATATGCGACGTCAAACTAATACTATAAATTATGGTAAAGAGTTGCCTTTGGCACAGGGAATTAAATTTGCTTTTTAAGCTTAAATGCTGTATCTTGTACGTAATGTATCTCTTTGTTTTTGTAGATATAAAATACAGTGTTTAATCTTTAATTCTTTTATTATGAGCAATAGTGTATATAAAATTATCGAATTAGTTGGAACCAGCGAAACATCCTGGGAACAAGCTGCTAAAACTGCTGTAGAAAGAGCAGCAGAAACACTTGACGATCTGCGTGTGGCAGAAGTTGTTGCGCAAGATTTGGTTATTGAAGAAGGAGAAGTGAAAGCATATCGTATTAAAGTAAAAGTATCTTTCCGTTTTCACGATTAATGTAAAATAAAATTAATTGAAAAAAGAGAGATGTAGGATTTAACCACATCTCTTTTTTTTATTTTATAATATATTCAATTGGTATTATACCAATTGAATTTTAAAATGGCCGACATAAATTTAAAATATTTTTCTGTTTTACAATCTTCAAATTTTAAGCATAGTAATAGCTACGGTTCAAATTTGAAGTGCGGTAAAACTGGAAAAGATGAAGGATTTATCGGGTATTTTGATGTTTAATTGGTATTATAAACTAATCTCAATATCGTACTTGTCCAACAATCCAATAACGCCCTCTCTTGAAAATTTCGCTTTTTTTATTCGATTTATTTCCGGGTCTATTGAGTAGTTGTAGGCTGTGAAAAAATCAGTTTTGTATAAAATAGTATGTATAAATGTTGCTCTACTCATATCACAATTGTCAAAAATAGCATTTGTTAAGTCGGTTTCAGTAAAATCTGTCTCTCTAAGATTGCAGTTTTTAAATTGTGTGCCTTTTAATTTCAGCTTGTAAAAAGAGGTTAAATTTAAGATGCACTCTTCGAAATAAACTGATAATAAGAATTTATTGCAATCGTTAAAATTTAATCCTAATAGTTTGCAAGTTTTGAACTGTACATCTTTTAATGAGGTGTTTTCTATTTTTGTATTACTGAAATTACAATCATAAAATGCGCACTCTGAGAAAGTGATGTCTGATAGATCTGCATTAATAAAAATACAATTAATAAAAGTA
>JAYEOD010000202.1:0-3344 GCA_034722575.1 Bacteroidota bacterium
ATCTCGCCTTTTATCGAGAGTGATTTTTTCTCGCACCCTTCTGCTGATATTAATATCGCAATTAGCGCTACCATAGTGCTTATTGTAACTGGTGCTATAGCAGGTTTTATTCCTGCAAAAAGAGCTGCTTCTATTAAACCGGTTGTTGCTTTGCGCGATGAGTAAAAAATTAAAAAAATAAATAATGTTTGATAGGGATCATTGGAATGAGATATTTAACACACTGAAGAAAAATAAGTGGAGAACTTTTTTTACTGCATTTGGTGTGTTCTGGGGTATTTTTATGCTGATTATTATGGTGGGGTCGGGAGCCGGCTTGCGTAATGGTGTGAAATCGAACTTGGGAGATTTTGCTACTAACAGCATGTTTGTTTGGACACAGCGTACTACAATGCCTTACAAAGGTTTTAACGAGGGACGCAGATTTTATTTCGATAATGAAGATACTAAAGCGCTGAAAAATAATTTCCCGCAAATAAAATATCTTGCACCACGATTGCAAGGCGGTTCGGGAGGCGGTAGAGACAATGTTGTTAATGGTCTTAAATCGGGTAGCTTTGGTATGTATGGCGATGATCCTATCTGGAATAAAATCGATCCGGCAGAAATTACTGTTGGAAGATTCCTTAATAATATTGATGTAGAAAAAAGACGTAAGGTAGTTGTTATTGGCAGCTATGTCCGTAAAGTGATGTTTGATGAGGATGAAGATGTAATTGGTAAATATCTTAGAATTCAAGGAGTCTATTTTCAGGTTATTGGGGTTTTTAAACCTGCGGCTTCTAATATAAATTTTGGTGGCGAAAAAGAGAAGTCGGTGTTTATGCCTTATACTGCAATGCAGCAGGTTTATAATTATGGCAATATGGTGCATTGGTATGCGATAACCGGAGAGGATGGTAGTTCAATTGCTGATGTGGAAGATGATATATTAGAATTTCTTGCAAAACGGCACTCTGTAAATCCCGAAGATAAAGAGGCTTTTGGGTTTTTTAATCTTGGAAAAGAGTTTGAAAAAATATCCGGGCTTTTTACAGGAATTAATTTTTTGATATGGATTGTAGGGATAGGAACTTTGTTTGCCGGAGTTATTGGTATTAGTAATATTATGCTGGTAATTGTAAAAGAACGAACACAGGAGATAGGTATCCAAAGAGCTATAGGTGCTCCTCCTTCAAAAATAATTAGTCAAATAATTTCCGAGTCAATAATTCTTACTGCTTCGGCAGGTTATGTCGGACTGTTATTAGGGGTTGGGGTTATTGAACTTCTTAATATGGCTCTGGTGTCGCAAAGCGGAGAAGGAGGGGGGATTTTTAAAAATCCTGAAGTAGATTTTAATATGGCTCTCGCTGCTTTGGCTATTTTAGTAGTGTCGGGAATGTTGGCAGGGGTTATACCCGCTCTTAAAACAATAAAAATAAAACCTATCGATGCACTTAGAGCGGAGTAGTTGTGAGAAATGAGCGTTTAAAACAGAGAGATGAGTGTTTTTTTAGTAATTTCGTTACTTTAAAAATAACTAAAAATAAAATCTATTAAGATGTTTAAAATCGGAATTAAATTGTTTGTTGCACTTATGACTGTTGCTGTTATGAGTTCATGCGCTCCACAAAAACAGGAGGTGCTTACTCCTACTAATGCTGCTCAAGAAAGAGTAGATATCTATAAAACATATAAACTCACTTCAGATATTAGCCATCTGACAAAAGAAGAGAAAGAGATTATTCCTATTTTCTTTGAAATAGCTGATATTATGAAAGATCTGTATTGGGAACAGACTCTTGGAAACAAAGTTGATTTCTTAAATAAAATCAATGACGAAAAAGCAAAACAGTTTGCTTTAATTAATTATGGCCCTTGGGACAGATTAGATAATAATAAACCGTTTTTTGAGGAGTATGGCGCAAAACCTAAAGGTGCTAATTTCTACCCTCAAGACATGACAAAAGAGGAGTTCGAGAAGTGGGATAATCCTGATAAATCGAGCCTTTACACTATTGTTCGTCGCGATGAAGATGGCGCTTTAAAATCGGTTTGGTATCATGAAGCATATGCTGAGCAATTAAAAAAAGCTTCCGGTTTATTGAAAAAAGCTTCTGAAATTGCAAAAGATCCTGAGCTGAAAGAGTATTTGAAACTCCGTGCCGAAGCATTATTGTCTTCCGATTATATCGATAGTGATTTTGCCTGGATGGAGATGACAAATTCTAATATCGATTTTGTTGTAGGTCCTATCGAAAATTACGAAGATGCTCTGTTTGGTTCTAAAGCTGCTTTCGAATCTTTTATTCTTATTAAAGACCCCGAGTGGAGTGCTAAACTAGCTAAATATACTCAAATGCTTCCTGCTCTTCAGGCTAACCTTCCTGTTAAAGACGAATACAAAAAAGATGTTCCGGGAGCTAAATCTGATATGAATGCTTATGACGCAGTGTATTATGCCGGCGACTGTGATGCAGGCAGTAAAACAATTGCTATTAATCTTCCTAACGACGAAAGAGTACATAAAAAGTTTGGTACTCGTAAATTAATGTTGAAAAATTCTATGCGTGCTAAGTTCGAAAAGATATTAATTCCTATTTCTGATATGCTTATCGATCCTGCACAACGAAAATATGTGAAATTTAATGCGTTCTTTGAAAATACTATGTTCCACGAAGTGGGACACGCAATGGGTATTAAAAAGACTATCGATGGAAAACAGTCTGCTCGTGAAGCTCTTAAAGAGGTTTACTCTTCTATAGAAGAAGGAAAAGCCGATATTATGGGACTTTATCTTGTTAGTGAATTATACAAGCAAGGTGAAATTACTTCGGGCGAAATGAAAGATAACTATGTTACTTTCTTTGCCAGCACATTCCGTTCTAGCCGCTTTGGTGCTGCTAGTTCACACGGTAAAGCAAATATGATGCGTTTTAATTATTTAAAAGAGCATAACGCTTTTACCCGTAACGAAGATGGTACTTATACTATTAATTTTGATGAAATGCATGATAGTATGATTAGCCTGATGCAAAAGATCCTTTACCTGCAAGGTGATGGCGATTATGCAAAAGCTAAAGAGTGGGTTGATGCTAAAGGCGTTATCATTCCTATGCTTCAGGCCGATTTAGACAGACTAAATTCATCAGGAATTCCTGTTGATGTTATTTTTGATCAGGGAATACAAAATCTTGATTTAAAATAAGATATTAAGCTGTTTATAAAGGTGTTGTAATTATGGATTTAGTAAGAGTTTATTTTAAACTTATCTAAAATGTAGTTGCGCATCTGATATCATAACTCATGCCATTAAGAGCAAGATTAATCTTGCTCTTAATGGCATTTTTTTTGAAATAAGT
>JAYEOD010000203.1:0-3338 GCA_034722575.1 Bacteroidota bacterium
TTGAGGTTGAGGTTAAGGTTGAGGTTGAGGTTGAGGTTGAGATTGAATGATTGCATGCGTTTGATTAGGAGATTGAAATTAAAGGTGCAGCGCACCGTCCTATTTGTAGCAGAATGGTGGGAAAATAGTAATTAAGGTGCAGAGCACCGTTCTATTATTTTTTGTCTGCTAATTATGTGAATTAAACGAATGTTTAAATAACCAATGTCATTAATTGTTATTTACGCTGTGCGTGTCATTATTTGTCATTAATCGTTTCCTTGCTATACAATGACAATAAATGAATCTGAATTACGTAAAGCAAATTACGATTGAGGTTGATATTGGTTGAATGGTTGAGCCTGAAAGGCTCTGATAATACAGCATAGGGCAGAGCCCTATGGTTAATGTGGAGGGTTTAATATTATGCCAGACTGAAGGTCTGGGATTTGTTGCCGCATTAGATTATTTTTTTATCTCAGACTTTCGGTCTGCCGGAATTGTGGGGTGTTTTATTTCACAGGGCGATGCCCTGTGCTGAGTTGTTTAAGGCTTTCAGCCTTGCCGGTAGGGCTGTGCGTTTGATTGAATGAATAACCAATAATGACAACAAATGACGCGAAGCAAATTACTGAATGATAATTGTAGGGCAGTTATAAACCTTGAAGGTTTGGAAATATGAAATAAAAAAACCAATATTTATTGCGTTTATTTAAAAAATATTTTATAAATTAGCGCTGTTGATATAATAAAACCAAATCATCTCCTAAAAAGTTGCTATGCTACCTCGGAATTGCAAAGTTACGAATAAGTGAGTGCTAATGCAATTATTGAATATTTGTATCAGTAAGGACAAAAACAAGACAATAAAATTTATTTAGTAACATTAAAATTTAAAAATGAAGAAACTTTTATTAGCCTTAATAATAATAGGCTCAACAGTAGCATTGTTTTATGGTTGTAAAAAGGATAACGTGGAAAGCAGTGTCGAAACTACTTTCGAAATGAGTGAAAATGGAAAAATCATTTACAATAAACTTGTAAAGTTTAAAAATGAAATGGAAAACACTCAAAAAAGCGAAACCCTTATGTCAATTGATAGTGCTCAATGGTATATTGAAGCATATTACAATGTGACTTCAGGATATCCTGACTCGCTATATTCTAAATTTGAAGTTGATTCAGCCATCTATACTCTTCATGTTGATGAAAATAGTATGATAGCAGTTTCTGATATGGCTACATTAATTTCAGACTTGGAATCACACTTGACTACTGTAATTGGAGAATCAGGCTTTGAGTTTGGACATATGGTAGTTGGAGATGTTAATCTTAGCGTTGCTTCGAAATCCTCAGAAGTGAAAGTATTTGTTAGTACTGGTTTTGGATTTGGGGAGAGACCTATGTACACTCCATTCCCCCTTGATGAATGTTGGTTTTATGGTATGACTGCCGGGAGATGTGACTTAACCCCTCCAACTCCTCCATATGAAGATGCCGGTGACCAATTGGAATGGAGGTTTAATAGCCCGAATCCAATAAATATTCCTTACCCTTCATGTGGTAATGGAAGCGTAAAAATTATTGAAACTCTCTCTCATTCAACTTCAGGAGAGGATAATTCTTTAATTTATTATGAATGGTATCCTGGTCCAAAAGATTATCCCGGTTACGAAGGTGCTTATTGGAATGATTTCTTAAATAATGGTACTACACTGTTTTATGGAAATGAACAAAGCGGCGGGCTAGTACCTGATGACCATTGCTTTTTTACATCTGTTGATATTACAACATACTGCTCAGACAAAAAAGATATAAATGGTATTGATGGTTTCGAATATTATCATCGATATAATACTTTCTACTCAGTTTATGAATGTATAGCAGGACTTCCAGATTAATAATTCTATTATTTTAATTAACGGCTTCGGTATTATGCCGAAGCCGTTATAAGCTCATATAGCGATGAAAAACATACAACAAATATTATTTATTATACTTTTTACAATATCATTAATATTAACTCTTGATTGCAATGCTGATACAATAGTTTGGTCAGGCAATATTGAGTTGAATAATGACCGGCAATTCACCCAACAACAAACGCTTAAAGTAATGCCCGGCACTGTTGTAACAGCCACCGGATCATTTAAAATAGAAATACGGGGAAATATAATAGCTGAAGGAACAACTGATAACCCAATACTTTTCACTGCCTCCGATACTCTTGGATTATGTGACTCTGCAACAATTGCAGGTGGATGGCATGGAATTCATTTGCTTGATAATGATAATGGACAAGCACGATTTGCTCACTGTAGATTTGAATATGGTAAAGCAAATATACCGGGATCATGGTTTGAAGATCAGGGACAAACTGATTACTTGAGCGGTAATCAAGGGGGAGCATTGTGGATATTTGATTATAATAATATTGAATTAAATAATTGTACATTCTACTATAATTATGCCCGTAGTAGAGGAGGCGGAATTTATTACCAGAATATAGATAGTATTTCTATAATAGATTGCATTTTTGAAAACAATAAGGTATTAGTATATGGTGGAGGTTTATTTTGTGGTGGACAACAATACTTAATTGTAGATAAGTGTACGTTTAAGTTAAATTCCGCCTGGTTAGAAACTATTGGAGGGGGTATTTTTTCTCATGGCTCAGCAATATACCTTGATTACCCTGCCAATCCTTTTAACTTAATAACAAATAATTATTTCTTTAATAACAAGTCATTAGCCACGGTAGCGATATTTACTTCGGCTTCGTTTGTTTGTAATAATGTTTTTACTAATAATTACAATAAAAGAGTATTAACATTCAATTGTGGTGAAAGTTCACATCTGGTTGTTAACAATATTTTTGCAAATAATTTTTATGAATCAGGTGTCCCCGGTGTTTTTAACTTCTCTCAAGACTTACGTTTCTACAATAACATCATGTGGAATAATTTCAGTGATGAATATAACGATGATGATATGGCTCTTACTTCATTTAATTATCCTCCTGCTGATGTGCAGCACTGTTTAGTTTGGGAAGGACGCATAGAAGGAACAAACATAATAACTGATGATCCAATATTTGTAAATCCTGCTCCAAACTATGGTTTAGAAAGTAATGGCTGGGAGTATGATTGGTCCTTGCGAGATGAATCACCAGCTGTAAATGCAGGAATACCCGACACAGCAGGCTTAAACCTGCCACCATACGACATAGCCGGAAATCCACGCATATTCGGCAACCGTATTGATATGGGTGCATATGAAAACCAGAATGTTTTTGTAACAACTAATGATACTCCTGTAAGTGAAGATTTTAAACTGTTTCCAAATCCGGGAACAAATAA
>JAYEOD010000204.1:0-3334 GCA_034722575.1 Bacteroidota bacterium
TTTATTAGGAGTGATAATTCCTTTTTCTGTAATAATTCCTGTGATGTATTTTGCGGGAGTAACATCAAAAGCCGGATTTAGTGCTGTAGAGTCGGGTGATGTTACTCTTATAGTGTGTATAGCGCCTTTATTATCAGGTCCTGTTTGGAAGTGAATCTCCTCTTCGTCTCTCTCTTCAATTGTTATTTCCTTTCCGGATGCGCAATTAAAATCTATTGTTGAAGAGGGGGCTGCTACATAAAACGGTATCCCGAATTCTTTTGCTGCGATAGCCTTTTCCAGAGTGCCGATTTTGTTTGCTACATCGCCATTTGCTGCAATTCTGTCTGCTCCTACAATCATCATATCCACTCTGTTTTGCGACATAAGCCATGCGCCGGCATTGTCGGGGATTATTTTGTGATCGATATTTTCGTTTTTTAGCTCCCAAGCCGTAAGTCGTGCGCCCTGACTGCGAGGACGGGTTTCATCGACTAAAACAGAGATGTTTTTTCCTTGTCGATGCGCATAGAATATCGGCGATAGGGCAGAACCCCAATCTACAAAAGCTAACCATCCTGCATTGCAATGTGTCTCTATGCAGTATCCCTCTTTTATGAGTTTATTACCATATTCTCCGATTTTTTTGCAGTCGTCGCTATTTTGTTGTGCAAGTTGTTTTGCCGTAGCAATCGCATTTTCGGGGCTGATTAATGCGGCTTCGTAAACTTTTTGTGTAGCGTAAAAAAGATTTTGTGCTGTAGGGCGTGTGCTTTCGATATGTTTTCTGGCTTCGTTGATTTTGGCAATGTAATCAGTCCTGTTTTTATATTCGATAGCTGCTTGCGCCATTGCATATCCTGCCGCAGCACCAATAGCTCCGGCACCACGCACAATCATGGTTTTTATTACTACAGAGGTCTCTTTATAGTTTTTGCTTTTATATATCTCGAAAGAGAAAGGAAGTTTGGTCTGGTCGATAAGTAATACCTCCAGACCTTCCATCCATATTGTTTCGTAACTGCAATTATTTACTTGCATTAGTAGTAGTTATAAAATAATAATAAATTAAAAGACATACCTAATAGATAAAGCACCGCTGTCTCCCCAGAAATCATTTCCATAAATAAGATTAATTGCCGGTTTCCAGTCGAGGGATACATTAATAGGTATCTCTTTAAAGGTATATTCAATACCAATAATAGCATCTGCACCAATTAATGTTCCGCTGTGTTCATCGTCATCATCGTTATTCCATACTCCGGCGTGAGCTCCAACACCATAATACCAATCCATGCCCTGTACATTAAGATCATCGCGATGAATTTCGTATAATCCTGTGGCAATAAATCCGTTCCAGCGCATAGTAACAATTCCTTCCAGTGCAATATTGTCGCTGGTAAATTGTTTGTAAGTAATTCCTGTTCCTGGGCCACCGCGTAATCCTACTGCTCGATCGTAGTTTTTTTGTGCTTGAGTGTTGCTGAAAGCAAATCCAGCTAATACCATCACTAAAAACATTATTTTTTTCATGATAATTTGATTTTTAAATAGTTTTTTCAAACTATTATTGTTTTGTTGATTTATTTAAATGATTTAATGTAATCCACGACATCAGTCCAATTGCGGTTTCCATACTCGATTCATCGAGGTCGAAAGTAGCAGAGTGCAGTCCTGATGTAATGTTTTTTTCTTCGTTTCTGACTCCTAGTCGGTAGAAGCAAGCCGGTATCTGATGCGAATAGTATGCAAAATCTTCTGCTGTCATTCTGTAATCGAGATTGTGAACTGCTTTTGTGCCGATAAAATCGTTTGCAAAAGAACGTGTTTGTTCGGTTATTATTTCATTATTTACCAAAACAGGATATCCCGGATCGATAAATACTTCGCAATCGCCACCCATGCTTTGTGCAATACCTTTGGCTATTTGAGCTATTTTTTGTTGTGCTTCTTTTCTCCATTTTTCGTCAAAAGTCCGCAAAATGCCATCGAGTTTTACTTGGTCAGGAATCACATTTGTTCTTCCTTCTCCAATAATCCTGCCAAAGGAGACTACTGTAGGCATTGAGGGAGAAGAGATGCGCGATACAACTTGCTGCATTGCAACAACAATATGAGAAGCAATTAGCACAGGATCAATATTTTGCTCGGGCAAAGCGCCGTGTCCACCTTTTCCTTTTACCGTAAGATATATCTCGTCGGTAGAAGCCATGTACTTTCCGCTTTTCATGCCAATTTCTCCTGTTTTAAGCAGAGGATAGACATGCTGTCCGATAATAATATCTACTTTAGGATTTTTTAAAACTCCCTCTTCAATCATTACTTTTGCGCCGCCGGGAAACTCCTCTTCCGAAGGTTGGAAGATTAATTTTATTGTGCCTTCGAATTTATCTTTTAATGTGTTAAGGATTTTTGCTGTGCCTAATAATGCGGCAGTATGTGCATCGTGACCGCAGGCGTGCATCACTCCCTGGTTTTGTGATTTGTATTCGTAAGAATTTTTTTCTGTAATAGGAAGCGCATCCATATCGGCACGTAGTGCTATAACATAACTTTCAGGATTTATACCTTTAATAATACCAACAACACCGGTTTTTGCTACTTCTGTTTTATGCGATATGCCATATTCGGTTAGCTTTTGCGAAATGAGATTAGCGGTTTGAAATTCTTGAAAAGCTAATTCAGGATTTTTGTGTATCTCTCTTCTTATTCCGATAACCTCCTGATGAAAATCTTTAGCTAATTTTTTTACCTCTTCTTTTAGTGTTGTCATATTTATTGGCGTTATTTAATTTCTGCAAAGATGTAAAGAGATGGTTTTAATCATTCTCTTCGGTTTCTTTATTTCTAAAAAAAATCGAAGATGTGAAATATTTTAATTAAACGATTGTAGGTCGTATAGTTTTTTAAAAGCGCCATTTTGTTTTAACAGTTCTTCGTGAGGACCTTTTTCTACAATTCTTCCATCTTGAATTACGCATACTTCATCAACATTTTTAATGGTAGATAAGCGATGCGCAATAACCAGTGAAGTTCTGTTTTTCATTAGGTTTTCTAACGCATCCTGAACCAGTCTTTCCGATTCTGTGTCAAGTGCTGATGTGGCTTCGTCGAGGATAAGTATAGGGGGGTTTTTTAATACTGCACGCGCAATACTAATTCTCTGTTTCTGTCCTCCGGAAAGTTTAGAGCCTCTATCGCCAATATTGGTTTGGTATCCGTTTTCGAGATTATCGATAAATTCATGCGCATTAGCAATTTTTGACGCCTTGATAATCTCTTCTTCGTTGATATTGTTAAGTCCGAAAGCAATATTTTCGAAAACGCTGCCATTAAAAAGGATAGATTCTTGCGA
>JAYEOD010000205.1:0-3326 GCA_034722575.1 Bacteroidota bacterium
TTGTAACATAAATATCATCTAACGAATAATTATTAGTAATTGTATTTCCGTAAAGGATAAACGAAAAAACAAAAAGTGATATATACACTATTTTATCAAATGATAATGAAGATTTGCTAGTAGTTTTATTTTTCAAAGCCATTATACTTTTTTATTGGCACTAATTAGTTTTTTAATTTCGTTTAGTTTCATCAAAGCTTCAACAGGAGTTAAAGTATTAATATCGATATTAAGGATATCAACTTTTATCTGCTCTAACAAAGGATCATTCAATTGAATAAAACTCAATTGATAATCGTCGTTTGCTATTTTATTTTTTGTCTTCTCTGTCAAATTCTCTTCAACGTGCGAAGTCTCTAATTTTAATAAAAGTTTATTTGCTCTCTCTACCACCGATTTTGGCATACCGGCCATTTTTGCAACATGAATACCAAAACTATGATTACTTCCGCCGCGCACAAATTTTCGCATAAAAAGAATTTTATTGCGCACCTCTTTCACCGAGATATGATAATTCTTAATCCGGTGCATTTTAGTAGCCATTTCGTTTAGCTCGTGATAATGCGTTGCAAACAATACTTTTGGTCGAAACATAGGATGCTCGTGCAGATATTCGGCTATAGACCAAGCTATAGAAATACCATCGTATGTACTGGTACCACGACCAATTTCATCTAACAATATCAAACTACGATTAGATATATTATTAAGAATACTTGCTGTTTCATTCATCTCTACCATAAAAGTAGATTCTCCGGAAGAGATATTATCAGAAGCACCAACACGAGTAAAAATTTTATCTACCATTCCTAATGAAGCCTGTTCGGCAGGAATAAAAGAGCCTATCTGCGCAAGCAAAACAATTAATGCCGTTTGCCGCAACAGAGCAGATTTTCCCGACATATTAGGCCCGGTAACAATAATAACTTGTTGCTTTTCGGTGTCAAGAAAAATATCATTTGCAACATACTCTTGCTCTAAAGGCAAATTACGTTCTATTACCGGATGGCGACCATTTTTTATATCAATAACAAAAGAATCGTTCATCTGCGGTCTAACATAATTATTCTCTTCGGCAATTTTAGCAAAAGAGAGAAAAACATCTATCTGCGCAATTAAATTCGCATTTAGCTGTATGGGTTTAATATAATCTGTTACCGCCCATACTATATCATCATACAATTTTTGTTCAAGCTCTTTAATTTTACCGTCAGCATTAAGAATTTTTTCTTCATACTCTTTCAATTCAGCAGTAATATAACGCTCCGAGCTCACCAAAGTCTGCTTTCTATGCCACTCTTCAGGCACTTTATTTTTATGGCTATTTCTTACTTCCAAAAAATATCCAAACACATTATTATATCCTATTTTCAACGAGCTAATACCGGTTCTCTCACTCTCTCGTTTTTGAATATCAGCTAAATATTCCTTTCCGGATGAAAACAACCCACGATACTCATCCAACTCTTCAGAAACACCATTGGCAATAACATCTCCCTTACTCAGCACAACAGGAGGATCTGCTTTCAACTCTTTTTCAATTTTATCAACAATCAAACCACACTCGTTCAGCTGCTCAGCAAAATTCAGCAGCGCTACATTTTTCGACAAGCTACATTTTTCTTTAACAGGATGTATTTGTTGCAAAGCAATCTTTAACTGCTGTAATTCTCTGGGATTTATTCGTCCGGTAGCCACTTTCGACACCAGCCTTTCTAAATCTCCAATTTGGTCGATATTTTCACTTAACTGTAGATGAACCTCCCTATTATCAACAAAATACTCTACTACAGAGTGGCGTTTTTCAACAGATTTTTTATGCATTAAAGGAAGAACAATCCATTTTTTTAATAAGCGCGAACCCATTGGTGAAATTGTCTCATCCAAAATACTATATAACGTATCGCCACCCTCTGCTACAGGAAATAGCAATTCGAGATTACGTATTGTAAACCTATCCAACCACACATAATCATCGGCATCTATTCTGGAAATATTAGTAATATGACTCACCTTATGGTGATGTGTTTCGTCCAGATAATGCAGTGCAGCACCGGCAGAAATTATCCCTTCTTGCAAATCTTCTATACCAAATCCTTTTAACGATGTTGTTTCAAAATGCTTTAACAAAAGCTCCTGTCCAAAATCCAAAGTAAAAACCCAATCATCGAAAGTATTTGTATAAAACTTATCGCCAAACAATTGAACAAAAGCCTCCTTTTTATTTTTTTGAACAATAATTTCGCTAGGCTGAAATGTCTGCAACAACTTATCGACATAATCTAAAGAGCCCTGTGCCACATAAAACTCTCCGGTAGAGATATCTAAAAACGATACACCGGCACTCTGTTTATGAAGATGAATACTAGCAAGAAAATTATTACTCTTATTTTCGAGTACTTTATCATTGTACGACACTCCGGGAGTAACCAGTTCCGTAACACCGCGTTTCACTATTTTCTTTGTTGTTTTAGGATCTTCGAGTTGGTCGCAAATAGCCACCCTCTCGCCTGCTCTAACAAGTTTAGGCAAATAAGTATCGAGCGAATGATGAGGAAATCCGGCTAGATCCATTTTTGCAGCAGCTCCATTAGCTCTTTTAGTAAGAACTATCCCTAAAATCTTAGATGCTTTAACAGCATCTTCTCCAAAAGTTTCATAAAAATCCCCAACTCTAAACAACAGCAATGCATCAGGATACTTTACCTTAATAGCATTATACTGCTTCATCAATGGTGTTACTACAACTGCTTTTTTTTCTGCTTTTTTCGCCAAACCAAGTTCTATTTTTTTTGCAAACAAATTTAAAATTTCTTTTCGTCTCTCCACAATATTTTTACAAAATTGTCTTTCAAAACATCACACAACAAAGTTAAAACATATTAATAGCTTAAAACAAACAACTTTTCAAGCACAAAAAATACTTTATTATTTATTCTGAGATCACTCAAGGATTACTATTTTTGCAAAAAAACAGATGCAAAAATTAAAAAACAGCGAACTAAACAGAATTTCTGTTTCAGAATATAAAGAAGTAGATAAAACTCCTATAGTAGTAGTTTTAGACAATATCAGGAGTATGAATAATATTGGTTCTACTTTTCGTACCTCAGATGCTTTTCGCATTGAAAAAATCTATCTGTGTGGCATAACTGCTCGTCCGCCACATCGCGACATACAAAAAACTGCTTTAGGAGCTACCGAGTCTGTTGAATGGGATTATAATATTTCTACTGTTGAGTGTGCGACATCTTTAAAAAAAGAGGGATATAAAGTATTTGCTATAGAACAATGCCATAACAGCACAATGCTAAACAATTTTTCGA
>JAYEOD010000206.1:0-3324 GCA_034722575.1 Bacteroidota bacterium
TCTTATTCTTTGTTTAAAAATAATTACGTAGCTAAGGCTATGGAATGATTTTTAATCGGCGAATAAGAAAAAAATAATTCAATTTTTTTATCGATCATTTTAACACGTATTTGGTATAAAATATTATTCTTCTCTTTGCAAAGCATAAATTCGGCCGGGTGATCTTCGAACAAGTTCTCAGCTTCCCGGTCTCTCTAAGGCATCGCTTTGAGCTGAATAACATTTTTCTGAATGCCAATCCAACTCATTACTTATTTTTATCTCAGATTTTCAGCCTGATTTACCACTCTATTTTTTATCGGTTGGATGGAGCTCGCCTTTATAATCATTATCGTGTGTGTTAAAAATTGTTTAACATGGGCGTTTTATCCGTTTATAATTTGAAGATTGTGAAACAGAAAAATATTTTGAATTTATGTCGGCCATTTTGAAATTCAATTGTTATAACAAAAAAAGAGAATGTCCAAATAGACATTCTCTTTTTTTAAAAAACAGTTTTTTTTACTGCTTAATTTATTGATGATTTGGTCTTAATAAATCGTTTACGGTTTTTACCGGGTTAAATGTTTCAATTGGCACTTCTACAAAAATAGTAATCCATTCTGCCATAGCTCCATTCCATAATCCCGGAAGCTCTTGGGCTTTTAAAATTTTGCCATCTTTCGATTTTTTGCTAATAAATCCTGTGGTAGGATCAATAAATTTCTTTAAGTCAAATTTCTCTTCTTTAAAGTCTTTTATTGCGCATACTAAATCTACCGGATTAAAATGTGTTGCATGAGAAGCAATGGTTTTTTGCTCTTCGTTGTTAGAGTCTATTTGCGATCCCTCAACAATTTGAAGAGATATTCTTCCGTTTGAATTACGTACCCAGAAAGGTCCGCCACCAGGCTCTCCTTCATTCTTCACCATACCGCAAATTCTTACCGGTCTGTTAAGTTGGTTGTACAACAGATCAATTTTTTCAATATTCTCCATCTTATCGAAAACATTTTTATTATTAGAGATATTTAATTTTGTCTCAGCAAAATTTCTTATCTCTTCAAGATCACTTGTCGAAACATTCCCTTCGTCAAGCATATCAACATAATCATCTAGCTTTTCTTTTAGTTGGATAATATATCCGCCAATTACTTTCTTGTAGGTATATGTAATGCTTTTTAGTTTGTCGGGAACTACATTATCAATATTTTTTATGAAAATTATTTCGCTATCTAAGTCGATAAGATTTTCTATTAATGCACCATGTCCTCCCGGACGGAATAACAGATTGTCGTTAGAATCTCTGAATGGCGTATTGTCGAGGTTTACAGCAATAGTGTCTGTAGAACTCTTTTGAATAGAATAAGTTATGTTATAGCTGACTTTAAATTGATTTTCACATTTTACCTTTAGCTGATTCATATGATGCTTGAAAGTATCTAAATGTTCCGGCGAAACAGTGAAATGTAATTTTACTTTTCCTTTATTATTTTGAGTATAATGTGCTCCTTCAGCCAAATGCTCTTCCATCGACATACGATTATGTTCTTCGTATGAATGAAATTTTAGTAATGCTTTGGGTTTTGCTGCATAATTTAAACCGTCTGCTGTTAAAAGAAATTCAAGAATGCTTCTGTAATACTTCTTTTCTATAAGAGTTTTTATATCATATCCCGACTCTCTCATTACTTTTTTTAGGTCAGGGTAGAAAGCAAATTTCTCTATATTCTGAAAAAAATATTTAACAGAGTTTTTCCCTTTTTGGTTTTCTAACTCTTCAATTTGTTGCTTTGAACCTGTATATTTTTGCATGAATGATAACAGATGCTCGAACATACGCGAAGCTGCACCGGAAGCAGGAACAAATTTCAATGTCTCATAATCAGAAATATTATCATCGAAGTATTTCTCTATATTTAGTCTCTCCTCTTCAGAAAAAGAGACTACACCATCTCCAACAGTAGCGGGTTTTACCAGTTTTATAAATGGAAATCTTTTTTCAAAGTTATTAAGTTGTTCCTTAATATTATCTATCGTGATGTTTTTGTCCTTGATTTGTTTTAAATCTT
This sequence comes from Bacteroidota bacterium, assembly GCA_034722575.1. Lineage (GTDB taxonomy): Bacteria > Bacteroidota > Bacteroidia > Bacteroidales > JAIPAH01 > JAIPAH01. The sequence continues at coordinate 2,052 of JAYEOD010000206.1, forward strand.
TTTCAGAAAATACTTCCATGGTCTATCTCTTTTTATCGATTTGTAGTAGTAGTTCGTTTGCAGAACGCTTTAATTGTTGGTCTATGCCAAGAGCTTTGCTGTCAGGCCTGTTTTTTACCTCTATATCCGGTACTGCCGGATTATTTTCCATATTTGTGTTTGTTGCTTTTACATACCATGCTCTAAAAGGTAGCCGGATGTATGACCCGTCAACTAATCCTCTGCTGCTTGTTGAAATAACAGCTCCAAATGTTGGCGTGCCTACTAAAGTCCCTATACCAAGGTTTTTATATGCATGTGAAAAAATTTCAGCATTAGAATAACTGTTCTGATTACATAATGTAATAGATGGTTTTGTCCATGCGTAAAATGGTAGTCTCTCGCTATATGGATAGTGATTTACAAAATTTTCATTCTCTTTTTCAAGATTTTTTGCTGCGCCACGAGGAATAGTATAAGCGTGTTGTTTTACGTTTAAAATATTCATTAAATAGTCTGTAGTCCAGCCTCCACCATTGTATCTTACATCAACAATCAAACCCTCTTTATTGTATGCATTAGCAGCTAATTCGCGTTCAAATTGCTCAAAACTTGTCCAGTTCATACCTCTAATATGGATATAGCCTAAGCGACCATCTGAATATTTATCGGTAAGGCGTCTTCTCTCCGAAACCCAATCATCATAAAGTAAGTTACGAATACTTTTTGTAGGACGAATAACTACTCTTTTTTTATTGTTATCTGAGATAACATCAAGCACTACTCGGGTGTTTGCTTTATTATTTAAGAAAGAGTAATAATTATTATCCTTTGTGATTTTTTCGCCATCTATATGAGTAATGATATCACCAACAGCAAGTTTACTCTCTTCGCGGTCTGCAGGCGATTTTTTTAATACCTTTTTTATCTTAACACCTTCGTCTAATGGTTCAATATCTATTCCTAATAGTCCGGTATAAATTTTATTGGTTTTATAACGATTCTTAATGCCATAAAGCCCCATATGACTGGCATTTATTTCGCCAAGCATCCAGTTTACAGTATGTTGAAAATCTGCGTTGGTAGATGCTGCCATAGCGCGCGGTTTATATTTCTCTTTTAAATCTTCCCAGTTATTATCGTGAAAATCCGGATCGTAAAAACCATTGTTGATAGCTCTCCACGCCTCTTCAAAAATTTGCTCTCTCTCTCCCATATGATCTATTTTTATATTTGATCTAAATGGTAGAGCAGTAAGCTTACTGTCCGATAGTTTTAAATTAAAGAGTTGCCC
>JAYEOD010000207.1:0-3285 GCA_034722575.1 Bacteroidota bacterium
TATACCAAAGAATTAGAGAAGAGTGTAGCAAAGAAGACAAAAGAGCTCTCTTTTTTAAATATAAATCTTGAAGAGAGAATAGAGGCGAATACAAAACAGTTGAAAAAGGCTGAAGAGATTGCTCAAATGGGATTTATGCAGTTTTATCTTGAAAAAAATTATGTGGAGTTTTCTGACGAAGCGTTGAGATTATTCGGATTAGATGATAAATCTAGGCGTGTGACTCTGGATGCTGTAGGGGAGATGGTTTATCCGGAAGATAGGAAGATGGTGTTGAAGAAATTCTTCGATTGTAATAATGATAATATAAGCTTTAATTTTGATCATCGTATTATTAAAAAAGATGGCTCAGTTATTTGGGTTAATGCTTTGGGCGAAGCAATACATGATAGTAGTGGACAAGTTTCTGTTTTAAATACAATAATTGATATTACCGATAGAAAAGAGATGGAGTTTGATTTGTCTTCTGCCTTAGAAAAAGCAAAAGAATCTGACAGAATAAAAACAGCCTTCTTGGCAACAATGTCGCATGAACTGCGTACGCCATTAAATGCCATTATAGGTTTTTCCGAAATTATTGACTCAGAACTCTCTCCGGAAGAACTTAATGAGTATTCGTTAATTATTTATAAAAGTGGAATTCATCTGTTAGATGTAATAGAAGATATTTTTCAGTTTTCGGATGTAGAGAGTGGTAATGTGAAATTTGAGTTAGAAGAGTTTTCTATGTTAGGTTTAAAACCGGATTTGGAAGAGGTTTTTAAAGTGGCAGAAAGAAAATCTAAAAAGAATTGTGACAAAATAAAATTTGTTATAAAAGATAGTGAAACAGATTTTCAGCTTTTTACTGATAGACAAAAACTTATTCAGTTGATGTCGATTTTTGTTGATAACGCAGTAAAGTTTACAGAAAAAGGTTTTGTTACTATTTCGTATAAAAAAATAAGTAAAAAAGAAATTGAATTTAGTGTTAGCGATACCGGAATAGGCGTGCCAAATGATAAAAAAGATATTATTTTTAAAGAATTCCGGCAAGCAGATGATTCTGATACAAGAGTATATGGTGGAACAGGAATAGGACTCGCCATAAGTAAAAGGCTTGTCGAAATGCTTGGCGGTAAAGTTGGGTTTGAGTCGGAGAAACAAAATGGATCTCGTTTTTGGTTCTCATTACCATGTATTAATGTTGGTAGTAAAAAAGCTGCTGAAAATGATGGTGATAAAGATGCGCCAGATTGTTTAGCCGGTAAAACAATTATTGTTGCGGAAGATGAAGAGGTTAACTTTTTCTTCTTAAAAACCCTTTTAATAAAAGAAAAAGTTATTGTTATATATGCCTATAATGGAAAAGAAGCAGTAAGAGCTTTTAAAGAAAATCCTAATACCGATTTAATACTTATGGATTTAAAAATGCCTGAAATGGATGGGTGTGAAGCTACTAAGGAGATACGCAGTTTCAATAAAGAAATTCTGATTATTGCAGTCTCTGCATATGCCCGAAAGCAAGATAGGGAGAGGGCCGTGGCTTGTGGTTGCAACGATTTTATTACTAAACCTATAAATAGAAAATTGTTTATGCAAAAAATTAAATTTTATTTGACGTGATTGGTGATTTATAATTTTAAAAAAAAACATAATGACAACAAAACGAAGGTTATATACTTATTTCGCTATATTTTTATTGTTTGTAGGAGTATTGGCGTTTTCTGCTTTGTCTTATCGTAATTTGCAATTGAGTAAGTTTGATACATACACGAATAAGATTGTTCCCGATGCTATTAATGCTATTCGTTTGCATAACGAACTTTATCATGCACATTATCTTATAGAAAAATATTCTTACTCTTGGTGTGAATCGTGCGAGAAAGAGGTAAAAAAATCATTGGATAGCCTTAATGATTTACTCTCTAAGGATGTGCTGTACGAGGAGGCCGGAGGGTATGAACTCTCTATTGCTCTTGAAAAAATTGTATCGTCATATGTTATTTATGCTAAACAATATATTGATATTAGTAAACAAGGGGATGGTAGTGAAATTGGAGCGGATTTGTTGCAGAAGATGAATTCAGACATATTACGCTTTGCTGTTGTTGCAGAGCCTTATGTTAATCATAGTGTAAATAGAGCAGATAAATTAAGTGAGCAGTTTTATTCAGCTATTGAACATGGCTCATTATTAGGTATTATTTTCTTATTTGCATTGATGATTCTTTCAGTTTTTTCAGTCTTTCTTATTATGAAATCTTTGGCTTTAAAACTTGCCCTGTTTAACCGATATTTATCACTGGTGGGATCCGGAGAGTTTAATTTGATAAAAGACAAAAAATTGTTTAGCTCAAAAGATGAGTTTAGTAAAGTATCTAATGTGTTTAATAAAATGGTTCTCGATTTAAAAAGAATTACTGTTTCGCGTGATAAGCTTGAAGAGGAGATTGTAAAGCGTAGTATAGTAGAAAATCAATTGAAAAAAAGTGAAGCACAGCTTAAACTTTTTCTTGATTCTACTAACGATTTAGTGTTTTTAAAAGATGAGAAAATGCGTTATCTGATTGTTAACAAGAGTTTAAAAAATGTTTATGGAAAAGAAAATAATGAGATAATAGGAAAAACTGATTCTGAAATTTATTCTCCGGAATATATTAGCGAATGGTGGGAAGAGACAGACAGGGAAGTGCTTGAATTTAATAAAACAGTTGTGAAGGAAGAAATTACTGATGATTTCGCTCTTATTAGTACAAAATTTCCTGTTTATTTGCCTAATGGTAAAACAGGAGTAGGCTGTTTTGTTAGAGATATTACAGAGCTTAAAAAAATTGAAGAAGAACTTAGAAAAAATGAACAGCGTCTTATTACGCTTAATAAGTCAAAAGATAAGTTTTTCTCTATTATTGCTCATGATTTAAAAAATCCTTTTTCGAATATTCTTAATCTTTCCACTCTTTTACAGGAAGATTTTAATGATAATGAGCCTGATGATAATGTTGAAATGATTACAATGATACATGATGAAGTAGGTCGTACTTTTAGCCTACTGCAAAATCTTTTGGATTGGTCGAGATCGCAAACCGGAAGAATGGATTTTGATCCTGAAAATATTAATATTAGCGACGTTGCAATAAGAGAGGTTGATCTGCTTACTATGCAGGCAAAAAATAAAGGGGTTATTCTTAGTAATACTATTAAAGAGAATCAATTCGCTTTTGCGGATAGAAATATGATATCTACAGTGATAAGAAACTTGATTAGTAATGCTATTAAGTTTACTGATAAAGGAGCTATTGAGCT
>JAYEOD010000208.1:0-3268 GCA_034722575.1 Bacteroidota bacterium
GTCAATACCGTCATAGGCTCTATATAAAGCCATAGCAAATTTCACCATCTCTTTAAAAGATTTTCCGCTTAGCCCTAAATTAAAAGCTATACGACGAGCCTGAAAACCTTGCAATCCAACCTTTGGATCAACTTCTTCTTTAAAAATTAACTCGGGAGTATCTTTTGCCACAGCCTCTATATCCATACCACCTTCGGTAGAATACATAATAATATTACGTCCTGTATCGCGATTTAAAAGAACACTCATATAAATTTCTTCCGGTTTCGAAGGACCATCATAAAATACATTCTGAGCTATTAAAACCTTATTCACTCTTTTACCTTCCGGACCTGTTTGAGGAGTAACCAAATCCATACCAAGCATGTTCTTTGTAAATTCTTTTACCTCTTCAAGAGTTTTGGCTATTTTTACTCCACCACCTTTTCCTCTACCACCGGCATGTATTTGAGCTTTTACCACCCATAAACTAGTACCTGTACTTCTCTCTATCTCTTTTGCAGCTTCCACAGCCTCTTCAGGAGTGTCGGCTTTTATTTCTGCGGGAACAACTACTCCAAAACTCTTCAGAATAGATTTAGATTGATATTCATGTAAATTCATGTTGAAATATATTTATTCGTCAATAGCTTTATTAATACCAAATACGTGTTAAAAAGAAACAATTTTTATCGATCATTTTTATATATTTTTGGTATAAAAACCAAAAATATGACTTTTTTAAACAACAATAAAAAAAAACTTCTACTTTTGTGTGTTATATAATAAAATCAGACTATTTCAAGTTACTATTTTTATGAGAATTATTGCACTACTTTCAATTATAATCTTTTCACACATAGCTACAGCACAAAACTTCAATAAAATAGCTTATGCTTGTCACATCAATAATAAACCAAAAATTGATGGTATTATTAATGAAAATGTTTGGTTGAACTGCTCTTCAATATCTGATTTTAAACAATACGATCCATATCATGGCAAAGAACCCTCTAACGGTTCTAAGATATTTTTCGCTTATGATAATAGTGCGATATATATTGCTGCGAAAATGTACGACTCTGCTCCCGATAGTATTTTAACACAACTTGGAAACCGCGATGATGATCTTAATGCCGACTGGATCAGCTTTAAATTCGACACTTATGCCAATCAACAAGACGCATATATTTTTGAAGTAACAGCATCAGGAGTACAACGCGACCATAGAGCACAAGACTGGACTTACGATGCTGTTTGGGAAAGCGCTGTTTCTATTAACAAAGAAGGTTGGAGCGCTGAAATAAGAATTCCTTTTTCTGCAATACGTTTTCCAAAAAAAAATATTCAAGAATGGGGGCTACAGATCCTTAGAGGAGTAAAACGCAAAAAAGAAAAAGCTATTTGGGCTTTTATGGAAAAAGGAACCCCTAACTACATGAGTTACTGGGGTGTTTTAAAAGGCATCAATAATATTGAAACTCCATTACGCCTCTCATTAAAACCACACATCTCTTCTTCAATCAAAAAATCTACCATAGATAACGAGCAAATTATTGGTAAAACAGTAAGCGGAGGAATGGCATTAAACTACGGTATCAACGAAAGTTTTTCGATAGGTATAACACTGTTACCTGATTTTAGTCAAATAAAATCTGATAAGGAGGTAAAAAACTTATCTGCTTTTGAAACAATACATTCCGAAAATCGCCCTTTCTTTAAAGAATCGATGGATTTATTCAGAAAAGGAGGATTATTTTATTCAAGAAGAATTGGCCAGCAGCCTTCAGGATACAATTCTGTTTATAACGATATCGACTCTACTATGCAGATAAAAGAAAATCCTGCAAAAGCAAAACTTGTTAATGCCACAAAATTTTATGGGAGAAATAAGAATGGTGTTGCTATTGGTGTTTTAAATGCTATTACTAGCGAAACCAATGCTATTATCGGAAATCGGGATGGCAGTGAAAACAAAATAACTACTGAACCATTAACAAACTACAATATTACAGTAGTAGATAAATCGTTAAAAAACAACTCTTCAGCATATTTTATAAACACTAATGTTATTAGAAAAGGCCATAACGACAAAGCAAATGTTACAGGATTCGGAACTAATATACAAAGTAAAAGCAACAAATACAGTCTAAATGCTCGTGGTTCTGTCAGTCAAAATTTTAATGCTGAAACACCAACTAATAACCATTACGAAACAATTTTAGGCTATCAATATTATTTAGCAGTAAGAAAAATTGCGGGTAATTTCCGTTTTAACGTTTATAGAGATATTAAAGATGATAATTTTGAGATTAACGACTTGGGAATTACCCATAGGAATAACTACAAAACAAATGGTGTAGTACTGAATTATATAGAATACGAACCATTTTGGCACTTCAGATATTTCTCTAATCATTTAAGGCTTTATCAAACGTCTGATTATACTACCAACAAAAATATCGATTTAGTTTTAAACTATGGAGGTTATGCTAAAATGCAAAATTACCTTAATGTTTGGTACAATATGAACTATTCGGTAAAAAATCGATTCGATTACTACGATCCACGTTCCGAAGGACGATATATCATACGCCCTCCATATTTCAATTCATCTATCGCCATCTCATCCGATTATCGAAAAATTATTGCTATCGACGGAAATATCTTTATTGCATATGATAAACAACAATACGAAATGACTTCTGTTTCGATAAGTCCAAAAATTCGTTTTAATGATAAATTCTCTTTCGACTATAAATTTAAAATCAACCAACAAGAGAACTCTTTAGGGTACGTTACAAAAATAAATGATAATGATATTATTTATGGGAAAAGAGACTTACTGTCATACGAAAACTCTATGAGTAGTAAATACATAATAAGAAACAATCTCTCTATCAATTTATGGATGCGACACTATTGGTATCAAGGAGAATATAAAAACTACTTTAACCTTGAACAAAATGGAAATCTATCTGGCGACAATGAATATACCGAAAACAATAATTTTAATTTTAATACTTTGAACATGGATCTGCAACTCAATTGGGAATTTGCTCCGGGTAGTGAAATGTGTTTAGTTTGGAAAAACAGTCTCAAATCAGAACAAAATGAAATAGAATACAATTTTTATAATAATATGAGTAATGTTTTTGATAGTCCTAAAACAAACATATTTTCAATAAAAGTGCTATATTATCTCGACTATCAAAATATTAACCTCTTTAATAAAAACAATAAGTCGGTAAACCGTAAAATGGAAAGTTAAACTAACTTATTATGTGGC
>JAYEOD010000209.1:0-3259 GCA_034722575.1 Bacteroidota bacterium
GTGTTGAATCTATCTTCAAATTCATTGTAATAATTTTGATAGAAAGTAGAGTCTTTTATTGTCTCAGTATATTTTAAACTCTGACGATGATATTTGAATTCATGCTGTAGTTTTCCGAAATTAAAAAGGTTTTTTTTCTCTTTGCTTATTGAGTCCGCAGCAGCTTTGGTCGCACTTAATTCATACGAATGTCGTAAAAAAACTTCCGCATCTATAATTAAGTTATTTGCCTCTTCTAATTTGATGGGGTATATTAATCTGTCTGTCTCTACGTTATTTTCAAAAATAGAATCGCTCTTAATACCTCCATTTTCCATCCAGTCTAACTTGCTGTGAGCGTAGTATGCAATAGCTTTGTAGCGTTTGTTATCCGAAATATAGTGTGCCTTAAAAGAGACTCGCGCATCGCGTGCTTTTTGTCTGTAATATGCACCTACCGAATTAATGATTTTAATATCTGTGCCTATTGTTAGCGATTTATATACTCGCTGATTAAGATGGAAATTTAAAATCTGCTCCTTGTCGGGAGCACTTACATAATATATTTCGGAATACGGCTTGTCGGTATCGTAAAAATTTAGCGTCTTTTCATTTAATAGATATCTATCAAATGTGTGAATGCCATAATCCATACCGGTACCGGTGTTTGGAGAGAAAAATAGATTGTATGATGAAAGGCCGGTATTTCCTAATGATGAATAAATATTGTTTTCTTTATAAATAGGATTTGTGTAATGGAACTCATTTAAAGTAGTGTCTAGAATCTTTTTCGGTATTGGATAAAGCCAATCGTTTTGCAAAGTAAAATAATAAACTTGCATAGAATCGGGTGTGATTTGATTAGTTATATTATTATTAGTATCAGATAGATGCACTGCTTTGGTGGTGTCGCTTGTAACAATCGAATCCATTATATTTTGAGCAATTATTGTATTGCTTAAAAGAGTAAAAATAAGAATGTATATATATGTAAAAATTCTGTTATTCATCAGTTTATAATTTGTTTTTTTTTGATTGTATAGAAGTCTCTATTATAATCATTGTCGCCCATCTTAATCTCAACCTCACTCTTATTCGTAATGCTTGGCTCATCAAAATATTTTAGCTTTCAAAATTACAGAAAGTTATTTAAACAGTAATTGTTTATTGGCGATTAATATCCTTTTTTTATCCGTTAATTCATAGATTACATTGATTTTTTTTATCATCGATTTCCGAGATTTTTTTGAAATCAATGAAAATGGATAATGTAATGTAGCCTTGGGTATGATGTGTGGTGGGTAAAACCAAGGGCTGAATTAATAATGGATGTGTTTATGCGCTCTGAAAGAGCAGCTCATTTTTATTAAATGTATTAAAATGTGGCTCTACTATATTCGCCCCGGCATTATGTATAGCCTCTTATCAAACTTTAATTATCTTTGGCTTTTTTATAATTATTTTTAAAAACAGATGTTTTTGTATTGGGTTTTGCAGAGCGCATCTCTCAATAGAAAAACAAATATTAGGTACATATGAGAAGATTTTTAGTTTTATTGTTGGTCATTTTGTCCGGCTCGTTATTATTTGCTCAGCAAAGCAAACAGTGGATTCGTTATTCCGCTATTTCCCCTAATGGGGAACAAATCGTTTTTACTTATAAGGGCGATATTTATTTAGTTTCATCGCATGGAGGGGAGGCTACTAATTTAACTTTTCACACAGCACACGATTATATGCCTGTGTGGAATAATGCAGGTACAAAAATCGCTTTTGCTTCCGAGCGTTATGGTAATATGGATGTTTTTGTTATTGATGTAAAAGGTGGCAAACCAAGTAGGCTGACGTATCACTCTGCCGGTGAAGTGCCTTTTTCGTTTAGCGCAAATGATTCATCTGTTATTTTTGGCGCACAACGTCTTGATGCGGTAAGTCATCGTCAGTATCCTACAGGTTCGCAACCCGAATTATATAGCGTGCTTGCTACCGGAGGGCGTGTTGAACAGATTTTTACTATCCCAGCCCAAGAGGTTCGGGTTAGTAAGGATGGTAATAAAATTATTTATATTGATAAAAAAGGTGGTGAAAACTATTTTCGGAAACATCATACATCATCTATTACTCGTGATATTTGGCAATATGATAAATTAACTGATACGCATAAAATGCTCACTACTTTCGAGGGCGAAGATCGTAATCCTCTGTTTTCCGGCGATGAGAAAAGTATCTATTATCTGAGCGAGGAGAGTGGCTGTTTTAATGTTTATATGATGAGTATTGATAATCCTTTAAAAAAAGAGCAGATCACCGATTTTAAAATTCATCCTGTTCGCTATTTAAGTATAGATGATAATGAGAAATTATGTTTTACTCATAATGGCGATTTATATACCAAAACTAAAAATGGAGAGGCTGAACTTGTTGAGGTATTGCTTTATGATCATATAAAAAGTAATAATCGAAAAATTATTCCTGTCTCAGGAAAAGTAAAAGAGATGGCTATCTCTCCTAATGGTAAAGAGGTTGCATATATTGTGCGTGGCGAAGTCTTTGTCTCTTCTGTTGAGGGCAAAATGACAAAACGTATAACTAATACATCTGCTCAAGAACGCTTTGTTAGTTTCTCTCCTGATGGTAAATCTATTATTTATGCTAGCGAAAGAGATGCTAAATGGGGTGTTTATAAATCGGAACGACTAAAAGAGAACGAACCTTACTTTTTCGCTTCTACAGTTCTTAAAGAGGAAAAAATTATTGTTAACGAAAATGATAACTATCAACCACAATACTCTCCCGATTGTAAAGAGATTGCTTTTATTGAAAATAAAAAAACATTAAGGATTTTTAATCTTAAAAGTAAAAAGTCGCGCACTTTAATGACTCCAAATGAACTGTATTATATGGGCGATGGCGATCAGTATTTTAAATGGAGCCCCGATAGTAAGTGGCTGCTGGTGCAATATTCTCCTACTATGTCTAACGACGAAGTTGTTTTATTGGCTGCCGATGGTTCCGGAAAAATGAGGAATTTAACTGAAAGTGGCTATAGCGATAGTAATCCTATTTGGGCTAATAATGGAAAACAAATTTTGTGGTTTAGTAATCGTAACGGACTGCGTTCTTATGCAAATTCCGGACGTAAGCAGTACGATGTTTATACTCTTTTCTTTTTACAAGATGATTGGGATAAATTTCATATGAGTAAAGATGAATACTCTTTATGGAAAGAGATGAATAAAAAGGATGATGAGAAAGATGATGAGAAAAAGAGTAAAAAGAA
>JAYEOD010000210.1:0-3257 GCA_034722575.1 Bacteroidota bacterium
TATTTTTATGTAAGCCTTGACTTTTTGGTTCTTTTGCGTCAAGGCAAAAGAACAACAAAAAAATATTATGTTAAATAGAAATCTTAATGCACTGGTATCAGGGCAAACAAATTATAAACGGATGAAAATAATTTTATTTCACGCAGATTTCGCAGAATAACGCAGAAAAAACATGTTAATCATGTAAATCCTGTCTGAAAAATAAACGGATGAAACGAGCCATACTAAAAGTTTTAATACACACGACAATGATTATAATGGCGACTTCCATCCGACCGAAATATAAAATTATAAATGGATAAAATCATGTTAATCCTGTCTAAAAAATAAACAAATGAAAAATAAAATATTTTTTTTAATATTAACAGTTAGTATAGTAGTATTTTCTTCTTGTAATTTTTCACAATCTGAAAAAAAATCCGATAAGAAAACCGAAAAAACACCATCTAAAGTAGTTGATATCCCCGATTTTAATGCCGACTCGGCGTTTGAATATGTTAAAGCACAAACCGATTTCGGACCGCGTGTTCCTAACACAAAAGCTCAGCTGGCTTGTGCTGAGTATCTTACAAAAGTAATGAGTGCTTTTGCAGATACTGTTATTGTGCAGAAGTGTAAGGTGAGAGCTTATAATAACGATATTTTAGCAATTAAAAATATTATCAGCGTTTTTAATCCTAATGCGTCAAAACGAATTCTTCTCGGAGCACATTGGGATTCACGACCATATGCCGATCACGATCCTGATAAAGCTAACAGATGGACTCCGATAGATGGCGCTAACGATGGTGCTAGCGGAGTTGGTGTTCTTATGGAAGTAGCGCGACAATTAGCAATTCAAAAACCTGAAGTTGGAGTGGATATTATTTTCTTTGATGGCGAAGATTATGGTGAACCACAATCTATGCAAAGTGAAAAACAAGATACCTGGGGACTGGGCTCGCAATATTGGGCAAAAAATCCTCATACATATGGATATTCTGCAAACTTTGGCGTTTTGTTAGATATGGTGGGAGCAGAAAATATTATTTTCCACCGAGAGGGTTTTTCCGATTATTACGCTTCGGGGGTTGTTAATAAAGTGTGGAATATTGCTGGAAAAGCAGGCTATGGAGAGTATTTTGTAAATGAAAAAGGTGGTTTTATTAATGATGATCACTATTATATTAACGAAATAATAGGCATCCCGATGATTGATATAATTCATCTTAACCCGGAATCGTCAAATGGTACATTTTTCGAACATTGGCATACAGTAAATGATAATATCGATGTTATAGATAAAAATTCATTAAAAGTTGTTGGCGATGTAATGCTTAATGTTATTTATAGAGAGTAGCTTTTTTATTTCAAGGTTATTAATAATTATTTGATTCACGTTATTGTTTGTTATTAATTGTATCCATGCGATACAATTAATAACAAACAGTAATCATGATTTAGAGTAAATCATTAGCCAAATTAGCTAATTCTGATCTCTCGCCCTTTTCTAATCTGATGTGTGCATATATTTTATGATGTTTTATTTTATCGATAAGATACGACAATCCATTACTTTGCGAATCGAGGTAAGGTGTGTCAATCTGATAAATATCTCCTGTGAAAATTATTTTAGTATTCTCGCCGGCACGCGAAATAATTGTCTTTACCTCATGTGGAGTAAGGTTTTGTGCCTCATCAACAATAAAACAAATGTTCGACAAACTCCTTCCTCTTATATATGCCAAAGGAGTAATAATTAATTTGTCTCCTTCTAGCGATGATATTAACTCTTTGTAATCGCCTTTTTCATTATCAAACTTACTTTTTATTAACTTTAAGTTGTCGAATAAAGGTTCCATATAGGGGCCGATTTTGTCTTTTATATCACCGGGTAAAAAACCAAGATCTTTATTACTTAAAGGTACAATCGGACGAGCAAGATAAATTTGACGGAACTCTCTTCTCTGTTCTAATGCCCCGGCTAAAGCAAGCAATGTTTTTCCTGTTCCTGCCACTCCCTGAAGTGTTACAAGTTGTACATTTGGATTTAGTATTGCATGTAAAGCAAAAGTTTGTTCGGCATTACGCGGCGTTATTTTTTGTATGGTTCTTTTTTCTATTGGCTCAATATATTGTGTTAAAGGGTTGTAAAAAGCTAAAACACTTTGGGTATGATCTTTTATTATATAGTAATGGTTAGGATAGGGATTGTTAATACCTAATTCTTCCGGAGAGATTCTTTTCTCATTATAGATTTTATCTATACTTTCGGGCGAAATCCCTTCTAAAGTGTTAATGCCGGCATATAAAGAGTCTATATTTTGTATTTTTCCGGTTTCGTAATCTTCGGCATTTAGTTTTAGTGCCTTGGCTTTAATGCGCAAATTAATATCTTTAGTTACTACAGTAACTTGTTTGTCGGGATATTCTTGCGACATTAAAATAGCTGTATTTAAAATTCTGTGATCAGGCTTGTCGGCTCCAAACATCTTTTTCGCATCCGGCTCAACATCTTTATCTAAAGCCACTTTTATATGGCCTCTGTTTTTCCCTAAAGGGATCCACTCTTGTAAAGAGTGTTTTTCCGATAGTTTATCAAACATCCTAATAAACTCTCTGGTTTCGAAATTTTTTGTCTCATTACCTTTTTTAAAGTTGTCAAGCTCCTCCAATACTGTTATTGGAATTACTACGTCATTATCTTCAAAACTTGTTATTGCTTGGTGGTTGTGTAGAATTACAGAAGTGTCCAACACAAAAATTTTTTTAGTGGATTTTTTTCTTACCATAATTTTTTTTTAAAGATATTGAATTTTATAAGAATATCCAAATTGAAGATGTATGTTTTTGCGTCGATATTAATTATTACTTTTATCGTCTTAAAACATGGATGATATTATGGCTAAAGAAAATAAAAAACTTTTTCTGCTTGACGCGATGGCGTTGATTTACAGAGCGTATTTTGCTTTGAATAAAAACCCTAGAATAAACTCTAAAGGATTGAATACTTCCGCTATTCTTGGTTTTGTGAATACCTTACATGAAGTATTGAAAAATCAAGCCCCATCGCATATTGGTGTGGCTTTCGATAGCTTTGCTCCAACAGTACGTCACTTAGAGTATACTGATTATAAAGCAGGACGCGAGAAAATGCCGGAAGATATCTCTATCTCTATTCCTATTATTAAGGAAATTCTTAAAGGATTTAATATTCTTATAATAGAAAAAGAGGGTTTTGAAGCTGATGATATTATTGGTACATTATCGAAAAAAGC
>JAYEOD010000211.1:0-3249 GCA_034722575.1 Bacteroidota bacterium
ACCATTCTTGATAACCCTTTAGAGGTGTCTTCTGCCGATAAAGATTGGTGTTTGTGGTCATATCTGTCAGCAATTTCTACCTGACAAATTCTATTAGGGGAATTTAGTCTTAATATTTCTGATAAAATACCAATCTCTAACCCCCAATCGCTAGGTATTCTAATTGATTTCAACACATCGGTACGCATAGAAAATTCTCCTGCCAAAGGGTATCTGAAACTGTCCAGATATTTTAAAAAATCTACCTCTCCGTATATCTTTTCCAAACTGCGTATTAATGGCGAGATAAGAAGTCGTACTACACGCCCATTTAGTTTTTTGTTGTCGGCTCTGAAATAAAATCCTTTACAAAAACGGAAATTAAAAGTAGGTTCTACAATAGGATAAAATAGCCGTGCTAACAGCTCTTTATTGTAAGTTAAAATATCAGCATCGTGTAAAGCTATTGCTTCTGATCTTTCGGAAGCTATAACATATCCGAAACAGTACCACGCATTTCTGCCTTTTCCCATTTGATTGGGAGCTATTCGTTTATCTTTTAGCAATTGGTCTAGTCCCAGCATCTTTGGACCATCATTCCAAATTACTCTATATCGTTGTGCATGGTGTTGTTGCAGTGTGTTGAAATATTCTTTTGCATGAAGAAATTCTGTTTTTGTAGCTCTGTCAAGACCAATTACAATTTCTTTTAAATAAGGTATTTCAGAAAGGATGTTTACAATATTATGCAGTGCCTCACCTTTTAATTCAGAATATAGGCTGGGGATTATTAATGCCATTGGTCTTTTTTTGGAATATTTCATTAATTTCTTTTCCAGATCGATATATTCTGTATTCCGAAAGTTATGAAGCGTTGTTATGTATGGGTTTTGATGAAAATCACTCATAATTATTTAACTATTTGCGTAAACATATTTATAATTAAAGGCCTTAGCTTTTCTGCAATTATTTGGTGTCCGAGTTGTCGGTATAGAGTTTCTAGATTATGCTTATTTATCTCGTTACGATATTCCTGATTAGTTAATATTTTGTACGATTCTTCGATAACCTTTTCGTTTAACCGGCATTCGTCAATAGTAGGTAGCTTAAAGCCCAAGCATTCTATATCGGTTTTATAGACTTCATACTTATTTATAGCAGCCGGTAATCCCGCTGATAATACTTCAAGCAAATTATTCCCAAAACCTTCTATTTCGCTGAAATATGTTGCTAATCCATTGTGTGCTGCTATAACATCAGGTATTTCAGAAAATTTGTAATACTTTTTATCTACTATAATATCGCGGTGAGAAAGAATTACACCCTCTCCAAAAATTAATATTACTCTAGAATCCGGATTGTTGACTTTTTTGTTATGATAATGTTGAAAAAGCATTCTTTTGTACGATACTCCTTCATCACCGGAGTGTCCACTAACAACAAGGGCAACGCATTTGTTTACCCCATCTTTTTTATACCTCTTTTCTATTTCATAAGCAAAATCCAGCGCTACCTCTATTTTTTTTCTTGGTACGATACGAGTATGTTGTAGTAGTATAACAGTATCGTCGAGCGTGAAGCCCTCTTTTTTTATAGCGTCTAATAGCCCGATGTCTTCAAAAAAGTCATCGTTATAGTTATCTTGTGGTGGGTATATAGCGCTGTGTCCTCGCCAGTTATAGCTTTCCCAGTCCCAATGTATTTTGCTTGTATTGGGTATAATAATGGCTCTGTTTCTAAAAAAAGATTCCATTTTTCTGTTGTTGAAATTGGTAAAAACCTCTTTACCCATTTTTATCTGGGTTTTATTTATAAATACTATCCCATCAACATAAGTTCCGGGAAGATATTTAAGATATTTTTTTATTATTCTATTTGGGTTTTTAAAAATAGGTCTTTCCCAATACGAGTCGTGCCACCAAACAAGCAGTTTAGGCCAAATAATACCCTGCTCAATAAGCTCTTCGAAATAGTATCCTAACCCTACCGCAGTAATAAAGTTATAGGGATGCGAGGTGTTATGCGCCATTATTAAGTCTATCTGATTTTTATTAACCCACTCTTTAATTATTTCTTTTGCATATAGTGCCTGTGTGTGGATAAGCTCATCTAATTCGTTAAGATCAATTTTGGCTTCTTTGCTGTAATTTTCAATAATAATTTTGTGTGTTTGGCTCTTGTGCCAAAAAACATCGTCGGTAATAGCATTAAATCGAGGAGAAGTGTGGGCTGCCAGAAAAAATATATTGCCTAAACCTACTGAAAAATAATCAACTAATGCATTAACAGTTTGGTCTATTACAATTGATACTCCATCATTTTTTCCAACAAGGGAGTGCATTATACCTACGTTAAGATGATTGATGTTCATAATTTGTCGATTTTAGTTAGTTGAAATAGATTTGTAATAGTTATGTCGGGCGTAATTTTTTTTATGTTTTGTTTTAGAGGTTTTAAAGATCTTTTGTCACCTGCAAAAAGAGCTGTGCGCATACCTGCTTCGCTTGCAGCAAAAATATCTTTATGCATATCATTACCAATAAATAATATTTCATTTGGTTTAATATTGTATTTGTTTTTAAAGATGGGGAGTAGTTGATTATATAAAAAGATGTCGGGCTTTCCTCTTGAGTATTTATATGAGAAAACACAAATATCTTTATCAAAAGGAGGCATATCGTCCTCTTTTAATGGGTTTTTGAGGAAGTAGTTAAAAATATATGGTGAGTAAAATTGCGCATTTGAAACTATTCCTAAAGGAATTTTTTTATTTGCCAAGTAGTTTATTGTCTCTAACATTTGCGGCATTGCATAAACAGGATTGCTGAGTATTTCAAATGTCACAATAAATTTTTCGAGATTGCTGTTTTTGGTAGTTGCCAGTATGTTACGGTTTATAAATAGATCGATTATTTCTGCCCATACCTTTTTTATGTCAATCTCGGGAAAAGGTATTTCGCTACTCCGTATTTTATTTTGATGTTTAATAATGGTTTTGCTGTAATCCCACAAAATATCATCTAATTTCTCTTCCAAAAGTTCGCTTACTATCACATAATTCCCGGCATCTAAAGCTTTAATAATTGAGGATTTATCTAAAGAAGCTTCTTTAATATCGCCTGAAGAAGAGATTAATAGTGTGCCATAAATATCAAATACAACAGCTTTTATCGGTTTGTTGTTTGTTAATGAAACCGCAGTGTTTGTTGGTATTGGATACATTATTTTACTATTATCAAGTAAATAGTTGATATGTTTTACTAAGCTTTT
>JAYEOD010000212.1:0-3244 GCA_034722575.1 Bacteroidota bacterium
CCCATCTCATGCTACAAATAGAACGGTGCTCTGCACCTTTAAATTTTATCTAATCAATCAACCAATCAACCAATCAACCAACCAATCAACCAATCAATCATTAAATCTCAATCAGTCAAAAATTGTCTAACCATATTTAATCCCGACAAAGCAGAGCGTTCGATATTTCTTTCTCTATTGTTTCCAAGATGAAAAAGTTTCGATTTCACTTCGTTCTTCGATGCCACAGCAATCCATATTGTACCAACGGGTTTGTCTGGTGTGCCGCCGTCAGGACCTGCAATTCCCGATGTTGAAATGGCGTAATCAGTATTAAAAAGCTCTCTAACTCCTGTTGCCATTTGTTCTACTACTTGTTGGCTTACAGCTCCCTGTTTTTCTAAATCGTCACCACTTACCTTTAGTAGGTTTTCTTTTATTTCGTTAGCGTATGCCACAACCGAGCCTTTGAAATATTCTGAGCTTCCCGGTATGCGTGTTAATTTTTGAGCTATTGTTCCGCCTGTGCAGCTCTCGGCAGTACTTATTGTAGCACTATTTTTTTTCAAAAGGCAGCCAACAGCTTCCTCAAGGGTGATGTCATCGTATCCGAAAATATATTCGGGAATAGTAAATATAAGCTCCTGAATTTTATTGTTTATTTCGTGGATTATGGATTTTCTATCATTTCCTTTTGATGATAATCGTAGTCTGACAATTCCCGGTCGTGGCAGATACGCTAATTTTATATTTTCGGGTAGTGCATCTTCCCACTCTTTTATGGCTTCTGCCAGATGCGATTCGCCAATTCCGTGAGTCATTATGGTTTTGTGTACAATTTCTTCTGTTACAAAAAAAATTTTGAGTTTTGGAATGACGTAATCTGTCATTATGCCTTTCATCTCCATAGGAACTCCCGGCATGGAGACAACTATTTTTCCTTCTTTTTCGAACCACATACCTGGTGCAGTGCCGTTACTGTTTTTAATAGCGCTGCAAACCACCGGAAGCTCTGCTTGTAAACGGTTTATCTCGGTTAGTTCTATTTTGCGCGAAGCAAAGAGTTCTGTTACATTTTGTAGCGCTTCTTTATCGATTTTTAATTCTGAATTAAAATATTCTGCCAAAGCGTGTTTTGTGATGTCGTCATTTGTAGGTCCCAAACCTCCGGTAAGTAAAATAATATCAGCTCTGTTTAATGCATTGTGCAAATTTTGTAATATGGCATCTTTTTCGTCGGCAATAACAGTAACTTTAGTTACACTGAAACCACTGTTATTCATGGTGTTTGCCATCCATGATGCATTTGTATTTACTATCTGTCCAATTAATATTTCATCACCAATATTAATTATTTCTACTGTTGTTTTGCTTGTTACCATGATAATATTCTTTCTGCAAAAATAATAAATTTCTTGTTTTTTTAGTTTATAGATATTATTAATACTTTTGACGATTACTTTAGTATAAACCATACCAAATAAGACCTGATATAATAAATGTTTTCCGATTATTATCGATCTCTATTTGATATTTGTGAAGAAGATAAGTTATGATAAAAGAATCAGAATTAATATTGAATCCGGACGGAAGTATTTATCATCTGAAACTGAAGCCTGAGATGTTGGCAGATACTGTTTTGCTTGTTGGTGACCCGGGACGTGTTGAGATGGTGGCGTCGTTTTTTGATACTATAGAGTATCAAGTACAAAATAGAGAGCTTTTTACTACTACAGGATATTTTAAAGGGAAAAGAGTTTCTGTTGTGTCAACAGGAATGGGAACCGATAATTTGGATATTGTTATTAATGAACTTGATGCATTAGTAAATATAGATCTTGAAAAAAGAGAGATAAAAAAGGAACATAAAACCTTGAATCTTATTCGTCTTGGGACTTCCGGTGCTTTACAGAAAAATATTCCTGTTAATAGTTTGGTGGTTTCGGAATATGGCGTTGGGCTTGATGGCTTGATGAATTATTATGTGATGAAAGAGGGATTGGTTGATGAGTCTCTTTCAGAAGCATTTATAGAACAAACTCAATGGCCAAAGAATTTTGCTAAGCCTTATTTTATTAAAGCAAGCGAAGGGCTGATGGATAGACTTGGTAAGGGTTTGATAAAAGGCGTTACTGCTACGGCTCCGGGTTTTTATGGACCACAAGGACGTGTTTTAAGATTGGGACTTTCGTTCCCCGAAATGAATGACCGTATTGAGGCTTTTGAAAAAAATGGCTATAAAGTAACCAATTTCGAGATGGAGACATCTGCTCTTTATGGCTTGGGACAACAGCTTGGGCATAATACCCTTACTATTTGTGCTATTATTGCTAATCGTGTTACAAAAGAGTATAGCAAAGATTATAAAAGTATTGTGAAAGATATGGTTGAAACGGTTCTTAACAGACTATAAAAAATTATTTTATTGAGTAAGAAAATAGAACATAGTGAGCTGATGGCTTTAATCCGTATGCTCGACGAGCCGGATGAGAGGCTTTATAGTGCGATTTATGATCGCGTTGTTGCTTGCGGATCTGATATTATTCCTTTGTTAGAAAAGGAGTGGGAAACCCTTTCGGGAGATCTGGAGCAGGAGCGCATCTTAGATATTATTCATAAGCTGCAACTGGAACAACGATATCAGGAGTTAGCAATCTGGGGAAGTATTGGTCAAACCGACCTTTTAGAAGGTTATATGATTGTTACAAGATTTTTGTATCCCGATATTGATAGGGGTTTGATTGATGAGAAAATCGCCGATATTAGAAAAGATATTGGTAATGAGCTAAATAGCGGATTAACATCACTACAAAAAATAGCTACTATAAATCATATTTTATACGATATTTATCACTTTCGTGGAAATACTAAAAAAGAGCATTATATACAAAGCCAGTTTTTAAATCATCTGTTGGAAACAAAAAAAGGAGCGCCCATCTCAATAGGAATTCTTTATATAATATTGGCACAAAGTTTGGGAATGCCGGTGTATGGCGTAAAATTGCCCGATCGTTTTGTGTTGGCATATACCAATGCCGAAACTCATAGCGATAAAGCATTTAATAGCGAAGTTGAGTTTTATTATAATCCTTTTCACAAAGGAATTATTTTTACAAGAAATGAGATAAAAGAGTATATCGAAAAATTGAATCTTGAACTGAAAGAAGAATATTTTCGTCCTGTAAATAATAAATCGATAATTAACAGGCTGATAGCCGATTTAATTATAGGGTATAAATATAATAGCAACAACCAAAAAATCGAA
>JAYEOD010000213.1:0-3230 GCA_034722575.1 Bacteroidota bacterium
TAAAATCTGCCAACTAAAAAAAACAAAAACAACGACACCGTATCACTCACAGTATGACGACATATCAGGGATTTTCATATGATATTTAGCATAATCTCATTCCTTTATATAATATCATTAAATAACAATACATTACAGAGAGATTGTTGTTTTCCTGTTAAAATCATAACAATAAAACACAGAAAAAAAGACATATACAAAATTAGATATTCGACCAAAAGCACCAAGGCCTATTTTATATAATTGATTATTGATATTTATTCAGATAAAATTTAGAATATTAATAAGAACCCGCATAAAACTACAGTAACAAAACTCATTCTTCTACAATCGACAGCAAGGCTTTACCTTTTTTAACACCATCTACTCTGCATTTTATTTTTTCCGGCACTTTTTTAGTGGATAAAATATTTTTTCCGGTAGTCAGCTTTATCTCTTTTCCGTAAATATCTTCTACAGTAATTGTATATTCTATTTCCGATAAAGTAATATGCTTCTCTTTTTTAGAGATAAATGTAAACAGATACTCTTTATTAAGTTCATAAAAAGGGTGTTTTGGCTCTAAAAAATAGTATCCTCTCGAACTGAATTTTACAATACCACACTCTATCGACATTCCTATTTTAAAATTATAGTGATCGTAAAACTGAGAATCGAGAATATATCTATTCGCTTTTTCATCATTAAGAATATAATATGTTTTATTATCAGAAAGCTTTTCTATGGCTACTATATTAAAAGAGTAATATTCGCCATGCTTTAATAGTTGTTTATCTTCTAAACTATTATGACTGAGATATAATATACCTTTTTTAATTCTTTGCACCTTGCAGTTTATACTCTCTCCTATATTAAAAGAATTTCCAATATTCATATCAACATTACAAACAGCATCGCGTCCTAATGCATCAACAACAGTAACAACACAAACATTTTCGTTAAACTTATTCGATTTAATCGAGATATTATTTATTTTAAAATCATAACTCTCTCCTCTTTTATGATGAGGGTGTTCGGGTTCCAAGAATATTTTTCCGGAGCAATTAATTTTATCTACACGGCAATTAATTGTTGCTCCTATGTTAAAATTATAATCGCCGTAATATTCTGCTGCTAATAAATGCTTTCGTCCGAATGGCTCTTCCAAAATATAATACGCCTCATCAGCAGCCAAATCTATCATCCCTTTTATTTTAAAAGAGTATGTCTTCCCTTCCACAAAATTAATTGCTCTGTTTTCCACGATAATAGTCTTGATTTTTCACAAAAATAGAAAAACATTAGCTGTTATTAAAGCTGGTCTGTAAAGTAGGGAATTCTTTGAAACAGTCACGGCGTGACTTGCGCAGAAAACTGAATAAAAACTATTTGATTTATTAGTTACGCACAGCTTAGTCACGCTGTGACTTTCTAAAAAAACTGAATAAAATGATTTGATTTGTTAGTTAGGCAAAGTTTAGTTATGGCGTGACTTTCCAGAGTGACAACCATCATCGCATATTATTTTTTTAAAGTTTATTCAATAGAATAATTATTTTTGTATCTAAATACATACTATTAAAGATGGAGAAACATTCATGACAATAAATTTTCACACACGAGAATGATTATTCAATAATAGCAATTTTCATCTAACAAATAAAAAAACAGATTATTAATTGGATAAAAACATGTTAATCGTGTTAATCCTGTCTAAAAAATAAACGGATGAACAAAATAAATATACTCGCAGTATGTAGTTCTACAAAACACAGTCGCAAACATCCTGTTAAAGAATTAATACTAACACACAACGGAATAGAAGGCGATGTGCATGCCGGTCCATGGAATCGTCAAGTAAGTATTATCGACAAGCACGATATCGACCAGTTTAAAAAACATACTGACGCTAGAGATGCTGAATTTGGAGAATTTGCTGAAAACATTACCACTTCAGGACTAAAAGATACAAACGTTGTTCCTTACGACAAATTTAAAATTGGTGAAGCAGAGTTAGAAGTTACACAAATAGGGAAAGATTTTCACGACAAATTTATGGAGTTAGGGAATTATGTAATGCCTCGTGTAGGCATATTTTGCAGAGTAACCAAACCCGGAACTATTAAAGCCGGCGACACTATGCAATACATCCCAAAAACATTTAATGCTTTAGTAGTCACTTTAAGTGATAGGGCTAGCAAAGGTGAATATGAAGACAAAAGCGGCCCGATTGTTGGGAATATGCTCGAGACTTTTTTTAAGAAAAAAAAGATGCCGTATAAAATATCGTCGGAGATAATTGCTGATAATGCAAAAAAACTACAAGAGATTGTTTTAAAAGCAAAGCAAAATAAATTCGATATTATTATCACCACCGGAGGAACAGGAATAGGAATGAGAGACATTACTGTTGACACCATCCAACCAATGCTCGACAAAGAGATACCGGGAGTAATGGAGATGATTAGAATGAAATATGGCGCTGAAAAACCAAACGCCCTTTTAAGTCGCGGAGTTGCAGGTGTAATGGATCAAAGCTTGGTTTACACCTTACCGGGAAGCGTAAAAGCTGTAAATGAATATATGACGGAAATAACAAAAACACTGTTTCATTTAATATATATGCTTCACGGTATTGATATTCATTAATACATTAAACTTGGTAATCTTACACATAAACAAATAACAGTAATTATGTAAGCCTTGACTTTTTGGTTCTTTTGCGTCAAGGCAAAAGGACAAAAGAAAAACTGAATTAATTACGAATGGCGAATTACGAATGGCGAATGAAAAATTGAATGAATAAAAAAATCGACAAAGAAAATATTATGTTAAATAGAAATCTTAATGCACTGGTATCAGGGCAAACAAATTATAAACGGATGAAACAAAAATCATTTGCAGCTTCCGTAAACCGCAACACAATTCTTGAATGTGAAAAAATAGGAATTCCGCTAAATAAATTCTCAGAATTAGCTCTCAATGCAATGAAAGAAATAGCAGAGGAGATTGGGTTATAATTATTACTGATAATTATAAAAAAATTAATAGTAAACCTGATAACTTATTATTATTTTTGACAAAAACCTAAAACAACTGATTATGAATAAGAGAATTACTTTTTTTGCACTGATTATTTGCTGCTTCTCAATAGCAGCATTCTCGCAGGACACTATCGTAGGATGGACTTTTCAAAATGGCACGGCAGGAGACAGATACGCCAATTTGGGTACAGTCGAAAACAACGGGCT
>JAYEOD010000214.1:0-3229 GCA_034722575.1 Bacteroidota bacterium
AGGCTCCATTGAAGTTGGATTGGATTTCAGCTATTGGTACCTGAATGAAGATTTTGGTAAAATATTTTTTATAATTGAAGAAGATGAAACAGGATGTCCTACCGAAGGAACTATTGACTATTTTTCAATTGTAGACTACCGCTGGGGCGAAGAATTTGAATTGTATTGTGATGAAACCAATGTAGCAATAGTTAATGATGATGAAACTATTCTTTCAATTGATTATGATCTTATTGTTCCGGGCAACAATCAGGAAATAACTCAAAACGTTAACTTATATAGCAATATGGTTTCCCGATTCAAACCAACAGTTGGCAGCAATGCAACTTTAACAGTAGAGGATGGAGTGCGAATTGATTTATATGATAGCGAAATTCAAATAAATCCCGGAAGTTCCCTTGTTTTAGAGGATAATGTTACCTTCCTAGCTAAAACGGGTAGTTGTAAATTAATAATTGACGGATATATAAGCATTGGTTCAAACGTGAATTTTATTGCAGAGGATGGAGCTCAATTAGATATTATTTTAAATAATCAAGGTGGCTACCAGCCAATGCAAGGCATAAATTTCAATAATACTATATTTGAAAAAGCCAGATTGTATAGTTATGCACAAAACCTCACGATCACCAATTCAACATTCAACAATTCTGGCTATATTTATTCTTTTCATGGGGATGTAACAATTGACAATTGCATTTTTACAGAAACCTGGCTCTATCTCGAAAACCAGACGAATGATGCTAATTTAATTGCCAATGTGAGCAATTCTACTTTTAACAATATAAACTCAAGTGTTGGCATTGATGTATGGAATTACGGAAAGTATTTTATTCAGGATAATGACATAAAAGCATTACATAACGGTATTCAAATCAGTAATTCGGGCGATGGAAATTCGGGAAATCAACTTATTTTCAATAACGATATCCACGATTGTAATAAAGCAGGGATTTTGGCATACAATACCAAAGGAAAAATAGCAAAAAACCATATTCACAATAATGGAACAGGTATAAAGTTAATGAATAAATGCAATATGGCTTTATATGGAGACCCGAATGCGACTTCTTATTATGGAACCAATTACATAACAGATAATGATAAGTATGAGATATACATATCGAAATATAGCTACCCATGGTATTTTAGGCATAATGTTATTATTGACGAAGACAATGCCGGCAACCCAACAGATCCTTTACTCTATTTTGCTTACCCGGCTGGTAGTAAAGTTAACCAAAAAGATATTCGTTATAATTGCTGGGGCAATAACTTCGATGCTTCTGAAGACCTTTACCCACACACATATTTCCTTTATGATCCTATATGGTGCCCGGGAGGTTTATCAACAGAAACTGAGGCGGCAGAACAAATGTATATTGACGGAAAAGAACAATTCAAAACACAACAATATGCCGAATCAAAAGCGACTTTTATGCTTCTTACTGAGCTGTACCCCGAAACAGAATATGCTGTATCAGCTATGAAAGAGCTTGTTGCCATTGAGAGATTTGCATCAAATAACTATGAATCATTAAAAGATTACTACCAGGCCAATGACGGTGTCCAGGCTGATACCATACTTCAAAAATTGGCAGCTTCATTATCTAATGACTGTGATATAAAACTTGAAAACTGGCCTGATGCCATTGATCATTATGAAAGGATTATCAATGAGCCGGAAACACTGGAAGATAGTGTTTTTGCAATAATTGATTTGGGTTATGTTTACTTTTTGATGGAAAACAGCGGAAATAAATCTGCTTATTCCGGTCAACTTACAGAATATATCCCCAAATCAAGGGCAGAGTTCTTTGGACATAGGGATTACTTACTTTCCTTGCTGCCGGGTGACAGAATGAGCGAAACAATGAAAGGAAATATTGCTTCCTTGAAAGAAGGTGAATTGTTGCAAAATGTTCCGAATCCATTTAAAGAAAGTACGCAGATTTGGTATAAACTAAATATTAAATCAAACGTTCAGTTAAAGGTTTATAACTCTACCGGACAATTAATCAGAACAATAAATGAAGGAATAAAAACAAAAGGAACTCATCACTTTGATTTTGATGCAAGCAACCTGAAAAATGAAATTTATTTCTGCACAATAAGCATTAACGGACAAACAACAGATTCAAAGAAAATGACAATAATGAAGTAGCAATTGAAAAAAAAGCCAACGCTTCGCAGCTATACATATGTTTTTGGTATAACAACAGAAACAATAATTTCAGATTTTTTTGCTGCTATTATTGATGCGTTTTGCCACTCTGAAAAAGAATTGAAAATAATTACATCTCCATGCTTTGCAGTGATGCTCTGTTTGGGGATGTCGATTTTAATTTCTCCTTTTAAGATGTATAATACAATTATAAAAGCCTTTGGAATACTGCTATTATCAAATTTCTCTTCTTTTTCGAGGATGTAAGGAATTATTTCGCCACTGTATTTTCCTCTTGTCATTAAGTTGAAATCAGTAACTTTTCCCTTGCTTGTGGTGTGCCAATCGCCTTTAAAGCTGTCTGTCTCGAATTTCTTAAGAGCTTTTTTATAGTGTCCTCGATGTTCTAACTCTATTTCGCCATCCAAAATCATTATCTCACGCGATATCCCGTTAAGGCTGGTAAAAGTCGATTCCTCTACCTCTACTTTTGCCGAGCTGATTCTAAAGTCGAAATTACGTTTTGTATAAGAGGAGTTGTCCGGAAAAATATACAGCTCGGTAGTAGTGCCACCCGACCATGCAGCGGTTTTTATATCAGCTCTTTTTATTGTTTGCATATTGGTTGTTTTATTAATTAGACACTCTCTATAAAGTCACGGTGTGACTCAACTTTGAGATAAATAATCAATAATTATTATTTAGGTATTTCAAAAAGTCACGCCGTGACTAATTATCAAATTACTGACTTTAACAATTTTATCTCCCCAGCTCTCTATATTTTTTAATAATAATATCTAAATCATTTTTCAGACTGTAATTTCTGGCGTAAAGCAAATTTAATCTATCAATAGTATCTTCCGAAATATTCTTGTTTTCCAGTGCGTCTGTAGGGTTAAGTATCCCTTTACGGATGGTTGGGGAGTGTTCTGACTTATTTCCTTTTGTTGTGCAGTATCCTATCCATGTCTTTTTCCCTATAAGGATGCTAAATGTATTGCTTAATAATTTAAAGGGTTTTGTTATGATAAAAAGATTTATAGGATATGTGATTATTAAAAATAG
>JAYEOD010000215.1:0-3222 GCA_034722575.1 Bacteroidota bacterium
GAAAAAGGATAGATTACCAATGTTTTTATAAATCTCTTTGGCATAATTTTTAAAGTTCTGATTGTATTTATCAAAAGCTTGTTGTGCCGATTTTCCCGGAATTAGAGTTGTGTTAACAGTTAAAAGATCAAAAATTGCAAACAGACCTGCTATTGTGTTCTCATATTCTTTTCGGATGAGTTCATCATTCCGTGTTTTCAGACTGCTTACAGGATTAAAGCTGTTAGAGCTCATATACGATTGTGAAGTAACATTTATTCCTGTTGAAGCATAAAACGAACCTGTTATATAGATATTTTCAAGGGAATCTATAGAGAGTCCGTAATGGTCAAAATTTTCTGTTTCGTTATACAGCCGTGCCATCTTTTTATTTCCCTGTTTATCATATTTTGTCATAAACATAAAATCAACATTATGGTCAACTTTATCAATCCCAAGTTTGTTAGCCCATAATAGGTTTCCCGATTTGTTATATTTGGCTAAAAATATATCGCTATTTTCAGAAGCAGTTAATTTTGTGTTCTCGAATAGAACGGAGCCATTAATAGTTCCCGAAATATAAGGCTCTTCGTTTTTGTCCAGAATTATTCTGCAACCGATGTTATCATTAGATCCAACTGCTTTTTTAGCCCAAATTATTTTACCGTTTTTATCGAATTTCGCAATAAAAATAGCTTTGCTGTCTGAGTTAGATTTTAAAGGATGTCCATTGAATTTGACTTCGTTAATAAAATATCCCGTAAGGTATGAATTGCCATTTGAGTCAAAAATAAGATCTTGCTTATTGTCGCCACGGAAAGCTCCTGCTTTTGAGGCAATACTGCGTATTTTTTGTTTTATAGAGCTGTTTTGTCTCCTCTCTGCCAATTGAATTATTTTTGGACTGCTGCTTTGATTCGGCATCGAAAGTCCAACAGGAGCATTTATATATGTAGGGTCTGCTACTGTGAATTTTTTGTTTTTAAAAGTAAGAAAATCACCGACGACATTAGTGTTAAAGTTAACGGCTGTAGCGATATGTTTTTTATATTCTAAGCCAACTATATCTAGTTTGAGCAACTGCTTAACAAGATAAGAGAATAGTATGGATCGGTCTTCGCAATCGGAATATTTGTAAAAGAAAATCTCTTCCGGAAAGTAGAATTTTTCTCTCCCCAAGTATTCCTGATCAGTTTTGTACTCGAATGCTGTTTGAACAAAATTCAACAAAAAATTTGTGGCTTCTATCTCTGATTTGTCTTTTACTAAAGGCTTCAGATTTTCAATAATAGATTCCTTTGTCTCTCTCGAAACAGCAGAATTAAAATAGACATCAATATCTGTAAGCGGATAATCTTTATAGAATTTTATAGAGTTTTCGTTGTAGGAAAATGTTAGCGGATATGTTTTGTTTTTATACTTAAAAGTAATTTTTTTCTGTTTTATTTTGTCAGATGTGTTTATTGGAGAGTAGATGTTTAAATCCATAACAATATCGGCTTCGGGAAAGTCTTTTCTGAATGTTTGCACATTTTTTTCTTTTGTATCCAGAAGGTAATAGTTTAATCCGTTAAACGAGTAGTAATTTACATTGTATAGTGTGTTTAATGAGGGGAGCATTAAAAAAATTGTATTGTCTGAAAAAGCTATTTTTGTTTTATATCGTGATCGTGTAAGCAAAAACCAAGTAAGTAATCGGGAGTCGTTTGTCGATTTTGGGAAGATATTTTCCGAAACTTGTTTTGTTAATAAGTAGTAGCCCCAGTCATTTAAATTCATTTCATTTTTAAACGAAGAGAGAAAATCTATTAGATGGTTATAATTCGTTTTACTCTGTTGAACCCAATATTTACTAATGTCTTCTTCGGAAAAAGTTGTTTTAAATGTCTTTTTAATTTGTTGATCGTATTTGAAGTTTATATGTTTTCCATAGAAATTTATTTTTCCATTATAAACTGCAAAATTGTCAGATTCTGTTTTTTTTACATTAGGTAGTTTAGGTTGACGAATAACCTGTTTGATAGAGTTTGTTGAACTGACTTTTATAACAGTAGGGGCTTTCGGAGGTATTGATGAATTATATTCGGGTATGGTTTTAGGTTTTGGTTTTGCCATTAATTTAGTGCCTTCCATCATAGAAAATTTTTCCCACGAATCTTTAAGGTAATCGGCAAATTCCTGATCAATTTGTTTAACGTAGGTGTTAAACTTTTTTTCGTTTTCCTCTTTAAATTTATTGAATGTGTCCTGATATTGATTTTTAATATCGTCAAAGGTTTGAGAAAATCCATTTTTTGTAATGGTTGATAATATTAGCGACGCAATAATAATAACACTAAAACGAATTTTCATATGCTTATAGTTTGTTTTTATATCATATGTAACTTCCATGGCTGGATGATTTTCTTTCGTGGTTTAGTAATTATCCGGTCATGGAAGTTTCATGGCTTTATGTTTATTATTTCAGAAAACGATTAGAAGTCCATCATTTTTTCAATTTTTTCGTGCGCAATTTCAGTCTTCTCTTCCAATTCTTTTCTAATTATTTTTTTAGCAGACTCTATGGCCATTTCTGCATTATAAGCAATTCGAACTCTTACTTCAACATTTTTCTTGATGTTTTTATACATCTCAAAAAGAGTAATTGTTCTTCCTATTTCTTGGGCTATCAGGCTTTTAGAGCTGGCAATTGTTTGAGTTACTGATGTGGCGTCTTCATTATTTAACTGTTGATTTCCTACACTGTTTTCGATAAGTGCGGCGACTTGTGTTTGGATTTTTCCTGCTAATTCTAATTTGGCCATTTCAATAGCTTGTATTTTAGCCGCAGTTTGAGTTTGTCCTACCGCTTGTCCCGGCGAAACAATGTATTTAGGAAATCCTAAATCGTCTTCTTCATACTCTTTTATCCAAGCTTTTTCAAGTTGTTTATCCATAGGAAGTGCACCGGGATTTACACGATAACCTTCTTTTTTATATTTTTTTGCTTGTTTACGGGCATCTTTGTTTGCCCTTTTTTTCATCTCTTTTTTTATCTCTTTACTACTTTTTTGTGCGTAGCACGTTGGTTGGAATATTGTGCCTAAGAATACGGTTAATGCTAAAGCGAAGATTATATTTTTCATAATATAAAATTAAATGAGAATTGTTTTTGTTTAACAAACATAGTAATTTAGAGAAATTAATTCAAGTCGATTTGGAAAAAAATAATATTATTTAAGTTGTTTATCGGTTTGTTGAGCT
>JAYEOD010000216.1:0-3221 GCA_034722575.1 Bacteroidota bacterium
AGAATAGAAAACCAAAAAATTGTTGATAATCAAATGTGATTGATAATCCGTATCCGTATCCGTATCCGTAGAGACAAGTCATGACTTGTCTCCATGAATCATCGAATCATTTGTCTCTACTGGAAATATGTTTCTGTTAATTTGTCTAAATTATCAATAATCGATTCTCTTTGTTGTATTAAATCATAAATTTCACCTGATTTATTTTTATTTGCTTTTTTAAGCTTTAAAGAGGTAAATAGATTTTTTATACTACTAAACCATTTATATGCTGCAATTCCCATCAACGGAAGTGTTATAGCGTATAATCCTAACCAAATAGGATCTAAAATAAATGAAAGTCCTACTAATTGTAAAATGTAAAACAGAGAGAATGTGATTGTACCCAAAGCAAATTTATATGAGCTCTTAAATTGAGTGTCCTCAATTTTGTTTGAGTAACTTCTAGGTATTTGATATGGAATAATATTTTGAATAAATCCTATAATAAATAGTGGCGATGTTACAAATAATAGTAACGAATGAACTATTGTTGACGGAAGCTTTTGGTAATTGTTAATGTCTTCGTTAGTATATTTTAAACGTGATAATTCGTTATAGTAATCATCTACCGATAATCGTAGCGATAAGAACTCTTCTAATTTGTTCTCAGTAAGTAAGTTTAATAGATAAACTACCTTTTGTTTCGAGAGAAAAAGATTCTTTTTTGTAAGGGTTTTGAATCCTAATTTTGGCGCCAGATGCTCGGGATATATTTCTGTAATTCTATCGAAAGTGTTGTAATATTCTTTGTTTTTGATGTTTATAATCATCGGAATAATACGTTTTGCCGTATCGCTCTTTAGTACATTATATGCTTTTTGAGGATTTGCTTTATATAGAGATTTAATATTCGACACAACTATCGGTTTGCCGTAGCTAATATGTAATGCGCTTCTGAATCTTGTGTAATTTGTATAGTATATTCCTACAGGAACAATGGTTACGCCAAGTTTAAAATTATTTTTCTCTTCGGCTTGCAGTGCTATTCTTACAAATCCTTTACGAAATCCTAGTAATTGTCGTTTATCGTTTTGTGTTGCTTCAGGAAAAATGGCGATTGATTTCTTTTTTTCCAGCAAGTCAATAATGTGTTCAAAAACATCGCCGTTTTTATTCAGACTCTCTTTTCCATCTGTAATACGATAAATAGGTCTTGCTCTGAAAAGAGTTAAGAAGGCTTTGTATAACGGATTTTCAAATAAATCTGCCCGAGTTAAAAAATAGGGGCTTCTTTTTGAAGTGGTTATAATTGACATTACATCCATCAAAGCATTTTGATGATTGGGTGCGAAAATTACAGGCCCTTTTTTAGGTATGTTCTCTTGTCCCTCTATAATTATTTTGTCGTAAAATAAGCGGTGTACCGGAATTGATACTATTTTAAGTAGATGATATAACATTTGTTTTTAGTGTTTTTTGTTTCCTCTGCAAATTTAAAATATTATTCGCTGTTAGCGCAAGTTTATCTCTCTCATTTTTTTATATATTTACAAATTAATACTAAAACGATTTAGGTGAACGAAAATAAATATATGTTTTTATGAAGAAAAAATCTAATGCTATGGCTATGACAGTGATTACAAGCCTCTTTTTTATGTGGGGGTTGATTACTGTTTTGAATGATATTTTAATACCATATTTAAAAAATGCTTTCGAATTAACTTATTTGCAGGCTATGTTGGTGCAGTTTGCATTTTTTGGAGCATATTTTATTGGTGGATTACTGTATTTTTTAATCTCTTTAAAAATAGGCGATCCTATTAATAAGATAGGTTATAAAAATGGTATTATTTTAGGTTTGTTGATTTCTGCTACAGGAACCGCACTGTTTTATCCTGCAGCTAATTTTGGATTGTATGGCTTTTTTCTTGCGGCTCTGTTTGTGTTGGGATTAGGATTTGCTATGTTGCAAATTGCTGCTAATCCGTATGTTGCAATTTTGGGGCCTTCCGAAACAGCTTCATCGCGATTAAATCTATCGCAAGGCTTTAACTCTTTTGGCACAACAATAGGGCCAATAATAGGAGGCTATTTTATTTTTGAATTTTTTGGTAAAGCAGAGGCAGGAACTACTGATAATGTTATAATGCCTTATCTGTTTCTTACTGCTGTATTGATTCTTATTGCTTTTGTTATATGGCGAACTGATTTGCCGCGATTTACTAAGGAAGATAATTATGAAGATAGTAAAGGAGCTTTACGTTTTCGTCATCTGAAATTGGGTGCTCTAGGTATTTTTGTGTATGTAGGTGCCGAAGTTGCTATTGGTAGTATTTTAATTAGTTACCTGATGTTGGATAACATAATGGGATTTACCGAAGCAGAGGCTAGTCCGTATGTTGCGTTTTACTGGGGCGGTGCTATGATAGGTCGTTTTGTTGGCTCTATCGCTTTAAGTAAAATGAAAAATCTTACAAAAAAATATAGCTCAATGGCGATGGTGTCGTTAGCTGTTTTTGGTGTGGTGTTTTTCTCTTTTTATCTTAAAACATACTGTGGAATACAGTATGTTTTTCCTTTTATGATATTTCTTGTATTGAATTTTGTTGGATTTGTTATTGGTAAATCCCTTCCGGGACGTACTTTAACAGTTTTTGCTGTTATGCCGATTGTTTTGCTTCTTGTTACTATGATGACAAATGGCGCTGTGGCGATGTGGGCAGTTCTTGGAATTGGAATTTTTAATTCTATTATGTGGTCTAATGTATTTACTCTTGCTATTCGCGATTTAGGAAAATATACCAGCCAAGGCTCTTCTATTCTTGTGATGTTTATTCTGGGTGGAGCAATTATTCCTCCTATTCAAGGTGGTGTGGCCGATATGATTGGTGTGCAACTCTCGTTTTTCGTTCCAATAATTTGCTACCTTTACCTGGCTTATTATGGTTGGAAAGGGTATCTTACTCTTAAAGAGAGAGTTTAAGGATATTGCTTATAAAGTTGAAAATTTATCGATAATAGATATTATGACTTTTTTGGAGTAAGTATAAGAAACGAGCCATACTAAAACCTTTAACACACACGACAATAATTATATGGCGACTTTCATCCGACCGATAAAAAATAGAGAGGTAGATCAGGCTGAAAGTCTGAGATAAAAATAAGTAATGAGTTGGATTGGCATTCAGAAAAATGTTATTCAGCTCGCAGCGAAGCATTAGAGAGACCGGGAAGCTGAG
>JAYEOD010000217.1:0-3208 GCA_034722575.1 Bacteroidota bacterium
ACTCTTTTTCGTCAGTAATGTCAATAATATCAACTACAAAGCATTTATTTAACTCGTGTCGAATCAAATAACGATCGTCAGGATTATCATCTATGATCAATATTTTTAATAAATCGCTCATTATTATGTGTTATTTTATATTATTGAATTTTATCCAAAACTTACTTCCTTTATCCGTTTCACTATTCACGCCGTATTGAAGACTAAGTATTTCGCACGATTTTTTTACTATAGCCAGTCCTGTTCCTGTTCCTGAGTATGTTTCAACACCATGTAGCCGTTCAAACATATCAAATATTTTTTGTTGATATTGTTCTTGTATTCCAATTCCTCTGTCGATAATTTCCAATATAGGGGCGTTGTTAATAATACTTAGTTTAATAGTTATTTTAGATGCTTTATTGCTATATTTAATGGCGTTTGATATTAAAGCAGAGATTATTTTTTTTAATAAATATCTATCGGAATAAAGACTGTAAACATTGAAATATTTTTCTATTTCCACCTCTTTTTTTTCTATTTTTTCAGTATAATCACTTAAAATATTGTTTACAAGATTATCTAAAAGTATATTCTCTATTACTACTTTATGAGTAACAATTCTAGAGTACTCTAAAATATCTTTTAGTAGGACGTCCATAGACAAAGCCGCTTTTTTTATTCTGCCGCTTATGTAAGTGATATTATCAGGGTTGTTGTTGTTTATTTCTTCTTCGAGGATGCTGATATATCCCTGTACAGCACGTAAAGGAGCCCGTAAATCGTGCGAAACAATATATGCAAACTCTTTAAACTCTTTTTTTATTTTTTCTACTTCTTCTGTTTGCTTTTGTTCGAGATTGCTTTTTTGTATGTTATCTTTAACTTTCAAATTATTTTTTTTGTTTGGATAAAAATAATGAAAAAAGAGACATAACACAAAATAAACATCGGATTACGAAATTTAAAAAATATTTCGGATAATACTATATCTTTGCGCCCAATTATGGGAAAAAAAGTAGCTTTTCATACACTAGGGTGTAAGTTGAATTTTTCGGAAACCTCTTCAATGGCAGAGGGGCTGAAAAAAGAAGGATATAGTATTGTTGATTGGAATGATATTGCAGATATATATATTATCAATTCATGTACAGTAACTGCTAAGGCAGAAAAGAAATGTCGTGATGCGATAAAAAAAGTGAAGAATATCAATCCTTATTCAAAAGTGGTTGTAGCGGGGTGTTATGCGGAGATTAAACCGGAAGAACTGAAAAACAACGATAAAGTTGATACTGTTCTTGGTAATACCGAAAAATATAAATTGGCACACTATCTTGCCGAGATAGAGGATCGCCAATACACCGATTTTTCTGATGTAAATAAAACAAAAGAATTTTTCCCTACTTTCTCTAAAGATGGTCGTACCAGAACATTTTTTAAGATTCAAGACGGTTGCGATTATTTTTGTACATATTGTGCTATACCATATGCGCGCGGCAGAAACAGATACAATACTGTAGAAGAGACTATAAAAACAGCTAATGAAATAGCAAAAAATGGATTTAAGGAGGTTGTTCTTACAGGGATAAATATTGGCGAATTTGGAGTGAAAAATGGCGAAAGTTTTTTTGAGCTGATTAAGGAGCTGGATAAAATAGATGGTATAGAGAGATATAGAATCTCATCAATAGAGCCTAATCTTATTACTGATGAAATTATTGAATTCGTTAGTAAATCAAATAAATTTCTCCCTCACTTTCATATTCCTTTACAATCCGGATCAAATACTCTTTTAGAGTTGATGAATCGTAGATATACTACAGAGTTATTTGCACAAAAAGTGCTGAAAATAAAAGAGTTAATGCCAAATGCATGTGTGGCAGCAGATGTTATTGTAGGGTTTCCGGGTGAAACTGATGAGCTTTTTAATGAGGCAACAGATTTTATAGAGTCATTACCTATTTCGTATCTTCATGTTTTTACTTATTCCGACAGACAAATAACTAAAGCATCAAAGTTTAAAGGACAAGTATCCGGAAAGGTAAAAAAGGAGAGGAGTAAAGTTCTTCACAATATTTCGGATAAATTAAAAGAGAATTTTTATAACTCCAATATTAACAACACCGGCAAAGTGTTGTTTGAATCGCAAGATGACAACGGTTTTATGCATGGTTTTACCGATAATTATGTTAAAGTGCGATTTCCTTTCCACGGAACTTTGGTGAACCGGATTAAAAATGTAAAAATTACAGCGGTTAATAATGATGGTACTGTTTCTGTGGAAATGATTGAATGAATCGAGTCATGATTTTAAATGGATTTATCATCGCATTAAACGAATTCACCCCATGTAATAACGGCTTTAAAAATTTTTATAAAAAAATCAAAATATATTACACGGGGTTAATCTAATTTTTTTAATCCACTGAAAGTGGATAATGTAATAGAAGGCGTAATGCAATGAAGTCTTGGGTTGTGATGTGTAGCAGATTGATCCCAAGGGCTGAAAGTCCGGTAGGTAAATACTTTATTCGAAGATAGAAAACCTCAATCTTAACCTCAATCTTAACCTCAATCTTAACCTCAATCTCAACCTCAATCTCAACCTCAATCTCAATATAATCAGTGAATAAAAAAGGAGCTGAAGGTAAAATAATTATCATCAAATGTTAAAAAAGCAAAATTAATTTCAGGAACAATTTTATTATCAATAATATACAAAATATTGCTTTTATTAGTTTTGTATAATCATAATAAATAGCGTAATATTGTGTTAAATATCCACAAGATAATATTGGATGAAACGAGCCATACTAAAAAACTTTAATACACACGAGAATGATTATAAAGGCGAGCTCCATCCGACCGAAATATGAAATTATAAACGGATGAAACGAGCCACACTAAAATTTTTAATACACACGAGAATGATTATATGAGTTAACAACCGGCAGAATTTCGATAAACCTTAAAGGTTTGCAACTGTATTGATAAAAATAAGTGATGAGTTGGATTGGCATTTAGAAAAATGTTATTCAGCTCGCAGCGAAGCATCAGAGAGACCGGGAAGCTGAGAACTTGTTCGAAGATCACCCGGTCGAATTTATGCTTTGCAAAGAGATGGATAATATTTTTATGTAAGCCTTGATTTTTCCGTCCCTTTTTATCAAGAAAAAGGGACAATGTTTTTGAAAAAAAACAAAGAAAAACTGAATTAATTACAAGTTAT
>JAYEOD010000218.1:0-3202 GCA_034722575.1 Bacteroidota bacterium
AGCTCTCCTTGGCTTTTCCTGTATAATTGTTAAAGCTTTCCGAAACATTTTTTACCTCTTCTTTAACAGATTTTTCAATATTATCGATATTGATTTTTTTCCCTTTCATATTTAGCCTGTCGGATGTTGTGCGTGCCAAAGGAACGGCTATCCAAAATATGAGATATGTTAGTGGACCTGTAGCAAAAAATGATGCTACGAAAAGTAATCGAAACCACAGAGGATCGGTATTAAAATAAGTTCCTAATCCTCCACCAACTCCTCCAATAATTCTGTTGTCGGGATCGCGAAATAATTGCTTGGTTTTTGGTCGAAATGATGAGTGTGATGGTTTTTCCTCTTCAGCTTCGTTCTCATCCATTTCGTATGGTTCACCAAGAATTTTTATTATCTGCTCTATGTCCTCGATAGTAATAACCTGTTTCTTGTCGTTTATCCTTTCTTGCAAAAGTTCAGCAATGCGTGCTTCTATGTCAGAAACTACATCTTCGCCGCTTTCTTGGGTAGAGAAATGTTGTTTTAAGCGATTTAAGTAATCATTCAGCTTGTCGAAAGCATCATCATCAATATTAAAAATAATGCCTTTTATATTTATAGTGAAATTCTTTTTCATGATGTTTGAGTTTTTTCGTTGTTAACAATAGAGTTTACTTGCGATACAAGATTAGCCCAATCAAGTTTTAAATCTTCTAAAAGTTTTTTTCCTTCATCTGTTAGTCGGTAATATTTTCGCGGTGGACCGGATT
The DNA here is from genome assembly GCA_034722575.1 of Bacteroidota bacterium. Lineage (GTDB taxonomy): Bacteria > Bacteroidota > Bacteroidia > Bacteroidales > JAIPAH01 > JAIPAH01. Next base: position 747 of record JAYEOD010000218.1, read on the forward strand.
GTGATTCTTGCCAATGGTATTCTAATAAGGCAGCATTTTTTAATCTGGTTAGCAGAGGATACAGTGTTCCTTCTACAACAATTAAATTCGACTCTTTTAAATGTGTGATTATATCTGATGCATAAGAGTCTTGCTGATTGATTATAGAAAGAATACACATTTCGAGTACTCCTTTCCGCATCTGTGCTTTTGTTTTGTCTGACTTCATACGTCTGTATTATTATTTGTTTCTCTGCAAAGATATATTAAAAAACAGTACTATGCAATACAAAGTAGTAGAAAAAATATAATAGAGTGTGATAAAAGGTACTGTGTGGTTGTGTGTTGTTAGTGTTGTAGGCTGTAGCTAGTGTAATATTGTTGTGAAAAATGTTAATCGTCGAATTTTTTTTTTAGTGAAAAGGGGTTCTAACAGGGAAACCGCTTTTAAAAACTGTTACTTAACCAGTTGATTATTAGTTTGTTAATACCGTTTTTTTGTATGTTTATCAAAGAAAGATATTATTAACTTGATAAAAAAATGTCGGATTTTCAAAGCAACAATAATCGTAACAACCTGTTTATGAGTAGTTTTAATGAAATGACAGATCCAAGACGTACAAACAAGGATAATCATCACTATTCTTTAGATGAACCGAGCCATACTAAAACTTTTATACACACTCCAATGATCATATAAGTTAACAGCCGGCAGGATTTCGATAAATCTTGAAGGTTTGCAACTATATTAATAAAAATAAGTAATTGGATTGGCATTCAGAAAAATATTATTCAGCTCAAAGCGATGCCTTAGAGAGACCGGGAAGCTGAGAACTTGTTCGAAGATCACCCGGCCGAACTTAGGCATTGCGAAGAGATGGATGATATTTTTATGTAAGCCTTGATTTTTCCGTCCCTTTTTATCAAGAAAAAGGGGCAATGTTTTTGAAAAAAACAAAGAAAAATATTATGTTAAATAGAAATTTTAATGCACTGGTATCAGGGCAAACAAATAATAAACGGATGAACCGAGCCACACTAAAACTTTTAATCACACGACAATGATTATAAAGGCGTAATGTGATAACTAAAATTGCACTTGCACTTATTGATCGGGAAAAATCAACCAAAATGTCATAGAACTCTAAACGAAATAAAGCTGCTTTAGACAACAAATATAGAGCGAAAGTTTTACAAGTTTAAAAGCGATTTTCCCGGGGTTCTAACTTCAATCTTAGTAGTGATTTTCTTCGCGTTATTTGTTGGTATTCATGGTTATTAACTCAATTAACGAAATAAATATTAGTTTAATTCGATTAATTAGATGAGAAAATATTTTAGAATTTTTTTAAAACTTTTAGAAAGGAAAACGGGTTTGATAGGGATTATAATAAGGATTTAAACCATTAGATGTTCGTATTTCTGCTCCAAAACTGGCATTTTCGGATAGCTTATATTGAAAGCCAACACTCATTCCTTTGTTGTCGAAATTAAACGCTTGTGGGTTTACTTGCTGCGATGGGGCTTTATTACTGATTTGTTTATAAGCACTTCCTAAAATAGTAAGCTTTTTATTTATTTGGTATGTGCCGCTAGCAAAAAATATAGATTGGTTTATGTTTCCAGAAAAGGAGTTGATATCTCTCTCTGCAAAAGAGTAGTATGGAGTGTTGTGCATCTGGTTATTTATCATCATAAAACCAGCGTTGATACTAAAGTTATTATTAAAATTGTAGTCCATTGTAGGCATGGCGAATGTAGAAAATCCGTTGCCATATCCTGAAAAGGAACTGAAGGAAGTTCCGACTGTAAGATGAAAATTTTGCTTTGCTTTTTCTGCTATGTTAATAGAATCAGCATTACTTATATCTATCTGTGCAAACGATAAAAAAGGTAAAATTATTAATGAAATTAATATGTTTTTTCTGATGCCTATCATGTTACAAATGTAATAATATTTATTTGGCTATTCTTAGTCCCCGCATCACTTTTTGCAGAAAATCTAAGGCGTTTTAACTTTATGTCTTGCGTATTACCCAGTGACGCGGTGACTTTTTTTTTAATTATCAAAACAGTTTCAAAATATTTTTTTTTAAAAAGTGAATAGCAATAGTAGATACAGAAATACCTATACCAAATAGTATTCCGGTTTTAAAAAGCATCTCGTAAAGAGAGAAACTCCTGCCCAGAATATCGTACAGCCCATCTATAGCCCAAAAATTTATCGATATTACAGCAATTTGACGCATAATATCCGGCATAATAAACAGAGGAATCATACTACCGCCAATTGCCGACATAACCAGTATGATAAGCATTCCCATTCCTTCGAGTTGTTTGCGGGTTTTGCTTATCGATGCCAGTAAAATGCCAAAACTTGAGCAAGCAAATGCTATGGCTATTAAAAATATTATCAAAGGAAGAAAATTTGTAAAAATGTTTAAACCAAATGCTAGCCACGAAAAAAGAAATAAAAT
>JAYEOD010000219.1:0-3201 GCA_034722575.1 Bacteroidota bacterium
TATCTTTTTGGGATCTAACGTATCGAAACAGGTTATATATTGAGGTTTCTGTTCAAAATTTACTTCCACAAAATTATCAAATTCATTCTCCCCGAACTTTATAATGGAATATGATTTCCCAACCTGTCTGGCACCTTTTATTAATAAAGGTTTATGGCTCGGATTATTCTTCCATTCAATTAATTTCTCTGTTATATCTCGTTTCATTCGTCTAATAGCTTTTTTATAATATCACTACAAGTTTTTTGTTATAAAGTCTTTTTATACAGCAAAAGTATTACATAACTTTTAAAAAGTCAATGGTGTTTATATAATATCCTTTAAAAAGACAAGGGTGTTTTTAAAAGTGTCCTTTAAAAAGACAAGGGTGTTTTTAAAAGTGTCCTTTAAAAAGACAAGGGTGTTTTTAAAAGTGTCTTTTAAATGTTGAAGGTTGGTGATTAGTGTTCTCTTTTTAATATTTTTGTAAATAGTGTTTTTCTACAAATACTACCTTATTTCCGTAAGTCACGGTGTGAGTTGTTAGTTAATAGGGGCGTATAATAATTACTTGAGTGGTGTTTATAGAAGATTCATGCCGTGACTATCAGGTATTTAATCCTAATAGTTGTGGATTTAAGGAGACTAAATAGAAATTTTATGACAATTATTAATATCAGAAATTTAAGTCGCTTATTATGTTTGTTAATGATGATGCTCTTTGCAGGATGCTCTGAAGATAAGAGTAACATTGTGCCTGACCCGACTCCGTATAATTTTGAAATACCTCCTTTTTTTCCTACACAATTAAATATTCCCGAAGATAATCCTATGACTGTTGAAGGTATTGATCTGGGAAGAAATTTGTTTTATGATGGACGTATTATTGGTAGAGCTAACGAAGGAAAGTATATGTCGTGCGGTACATGTCATCGACAAGAAAATTCTTTCGAGATAGGATTAAACCGACCTTTTCCTATTGGTATTGATGGCGGATCTACACATAATGTTATGCTTCCGATGATAAATCTGGTGTGGAATCAAAACGGTTATGGATGGAATGGTAGCGTGACTTCTATCGAACAAGATGTTATTATTACAATAAACAGCTCTTCCGAATTTAATAGCTCGCCCGAAGCTGTTGTTAATGCAATAGAAAATATTGATGGTTATGCTGAGTTATTTGAAAAAGCTTTCGGTACTAAAGAAGTTACTATCGATCGAGTTGCAAAAGCAATATCGCAGTTTATACGTACTTTGATAAGTTATAATTCTCGATTTGATAAGTATATGCGCGGCGATGTGCAACTAACCGACGAGGAGTTGAGCGGATTTATCTTGTTTACTACCGAAGAGGGAGCAGACTGTTTTCACTGCCATGGCGGCGATGGGAATCCCCTTTTTACTACAAACCTGTTTTATAATCATGGATTCGATTCGCTGTTTTCGGGAGCGAATGAGGATTTTGGAGATAGATATCATATCACCGGCGATGAAATGGATCGCGGTGCATACAAAGCAACCACGCTGCGCAATATCGAATTTACCGGCCCTTATATGCACGATGGAAGATATGAAACGCTGGAAGAGGTTATTGACGCTTATTCTTTTGATTTAATTTGGTCGCCATATATTAATCCTCTGATGCATCATATTAGCGATGGTGGTATTTTAATGACACCAAAAGAAAAAAATGATCTGATGGCATTTTTAAGAACCTTATCAGATTATGAATTTTTAGAAAATAAAGATTTCGGTGCCCCGGATGAATTTCCCGATGGTGCTACATTGCAGGATTTTAGATAAAGGTGTCCTTTTTTAATTATGAATTCATAATTCATAATTCATAATTAATCGGATGATATTTTTATGTAAGTCGAGGCTAAAGAACAAAAAAAATGACGTTTATTACAAACGCCATTTTTTACACTCACCTATTTAAAAAGTCTTTATGATATGATTTTTGGTGTTACATCTTTTGTGTGATGTATTTTTCTAATTTAATTAAGTCGGCACTGAAGTTGCGGATGCCTTCGGCAGTTTTTTCCGTTGCCATGGCATTTTCGTTAAAGCTCCATCGGAATGATTTTTCATCGAGAGAGATTTTTTCTTCATCAGAAACAGCAGCGTTTTGTGGGTTTAGTACGGCAGAAATTTCTTCATTACTGTTTTCTAACTCTGCAAGTAATGCCGGAGAAATGGTTAGTAAATCGCATCCCGAAAGGTGAGTTATCTCGCCTATATTTCGGAAACTGGCTCCCATGATTTCGGTTTTATAGCCGAATTTTTTATAGTAGTTGTAGATGCTTGTTACAGAAAGAACACCGGGATCAGCCTCCGCAGAAATAGCCTCCACACCAAGATGTTTTTTATACCAATCATAAATTCGCCCTACAAAAGGAGAAATAAGAGTGATATTTGCTTCTGCGCAAGCAATAGCCTGCTCTTTACTAAACAGAAGAGTTAGGTTGGTGCTAATGCCCTCTTTCTCTACAACCTCAGCAGCACGGATGCCTTCCCATGTAGCTGCAATTTTTATTAATACTCTGCTTTTGTCGATGCCTGCCTGCTTGTAAAGTGCTATTAGTTCGCGGGCTTTCTCTATAGTCTTCTCAGTATCAAACGACAGTCGAGCATCTACTTCAGTAGATACACGTCCCGGTACAATTTTTAAAATTTCTAGTCCGAAATTTACTGCTAACTTATCTAAACAAATTTCAATCTGCTTCGACTTATCATCACTTTTTGATTTGGCATACGAAATAGCATCATCTATAAGGTGACTGTATTTTGGGTCTTGAGCTGATTTTAATATTAGAGAAGGGTTAGTAGTAGCATCAACAGGTTTGAATTTTTTCATCGATTCAAAATCACCTGTGTCGGCAACTACTTTTGTGTGTCTTTTGAGCTGTTCAAGAGTATTCATATCTGAGTTTTTTTGCAAAAATATAAAATACATTTGATTTATTAGTCTGTTTGTGGTATTGATTTTTGCATTATATCTAAGTATATCAGTTTTTGTTATATAATTGAGAATTGTTAATTACGAATTGTTAATTACGAATTACGAATGGCGAATTATGAATTACGAATGGCGAATTATGAATTACGAATGGCGAATTACGAATGGCGAATTACGAATTACGAATAAAAAATTTAATGATTGAATGAATAAACAAATCGACAAAGAAAAATATTATGTTAAATAGAAATCTTAATGCA
>JAYEOD010000220.1:0-3200 GCA_034722575.1 Bacteroidota bacterium
TAGTAAAAATACGAGTAGAAACAGAAATATCCTCTTTAGGCTTATCTCCAAAATTCTTAACAAATTTAGGATGAGTCATTAATGCATCATACACTACACCTTGTGGATTACTCCACTCAACACCACCATACAGTCCTTCGGTATTCTGACGGAAAACAGCCACATCAACAGCAGGCTCTTCTATCTCGCCTTCAGCACCACGACGAATAAAATTTAAAGGGTTTCCTTTATATGTTTTGCAAGGACGCAAACAAATATCAAGATTAAAATGTTGTCGCAATCCTACAATAGGACTGGAATAAATAAGCCCTTTATCTTGTAATTCAGGGATAAGCTCTTCACTTGCTTCAGCTTTTGGTTTTGAAGTAATAGCACCAAATAACGCAACTTTATGTTCCGCAAGCAAATCGATAGTTCGTTGAGGAAGAGGATTACCCTCTTTTTTCCAAAATTCCCAACCTATATCACCCTCTACATAGTCAGCTTTAAATCCAGCTGCTTCAAGTACTCTTAAAGTTTCTTTTAACACAACGCCACCAATTCCGTCTCCGGGAAGCGTTACAATTGTTCTTCTAGCCATAGTATCATAATTATTAGTAGTTATACAAAATAAACACCAAAATATTTTTAATTAGCCTTTATTAAATATCAAGCTTCAAATATACAATTCTAAAACTCAAAACCTATTTTTTTTCACAAAAATCAGCTGATTTAATAACGGAGAGTATTACAAAAGTAAAAATTAAAACAACCAATACTATTTAGCCTTCTACAATTGATAATTCGTGATTTCAAACAAATATTTTTTATATTTTTGCAAAAAAATTAACATTTTGAATTTAAAAAATAAAATATCAAATCCTATATTTCAAATCATTTCAGAAGCCGCATCTGAAATAGATACTAAAGCATTTGTAATAGGAGGTTTTGTACGTGATTTAATAATAGAACGCAAATCGAAAGATATTGATATAGTAGCAGAAGGAAGCGGCATTGAGCTTGCGCGACAAGTGGCATCAAAACTTGGAAAGCACACACATGTTAGTGTTTTTAAAAATTTTGGTACTGCAATGCTTAAGTATCAAGGAGAAGAGACTTGGGAGATAGAATTTGTAGGAGCACGGAAAGAGTCGTATAATAGAAATTCAAGAAAACCTATTGTAGAAAATGGCACTTTAGAAGACGACCAAAACAGAAGAGACTTTACCATTAACGCCATAGCCATTAGTCTGCAACAAAACAATTTTGGAGATATAATAGATCCTTTTGACGGAATAGGAGATATTAAGCGTAAAACCATTAAAACACCTCTAAATCCCGACATAACATATTCTGATGATCCTTTACGGATGATGCGCGCAATTCGTTTTGCCACACAGCTCTCTTTTGATATTGATACAGAATCGTTCGACTCTATTATTAAAAATAAGAATAGAATTAAGATAATATCTTTTGAGAGAATTATTATAGAACTAAATAAAATCATACTCTCAAAAACACCTTCACAAGGGTTTACTCTTTTAAAAAAATCAGGATTGTTAGATATTATTTTCCCTGAACTAACAGCTTTACAGGGCACACAATATGTTGGAGGCAAAGGTCACAAAGATAATTTTTATCACACTTTACAGGTTCTCGACAACCTTTCGCAAAAGACCGATAATTTATGGTTACGGTGGGCAGCTATATTCCACGACATCGGGAAACCGAAATCAAAAAAATACGACCAAAAAATTGGTTGGACATTCCATACCCACGAAGTTATTGGGTCTAATATGGTACCAAAACTTTTCAGGAAACTACGACTTCCTTTAAATGAAAAAATGAAGTATGTTCGTAAATTGGTTTTTCTTCACCACCGCCCACAAGTACTAGCTAATGACGGAGTTACCGATTCGGCAGTACGAAGATTACTTTTTGACGCAGGCAATGAGGTAGATGATTTAATGACTTTATGCGAATCGGATATCACATCAAAAAACGAAAAAAAAGTAAAACACTTTCAAAATAATTTTAAGCTGGTACGCAAAAAAATGAAAGAGATAGAGGAGAAAGACCGTATCAGAAACTGGCAACCTCCTGTTAGTGGCGAAATTATTATGAACACCTTCGACATCACGCCAAGTAAAGAAGTTGGGATAATTAAAAATGCCATTCGCGAAGCAATATTAGACGGAATAATTCCAAACGAATACGAAAATGCCTTTAAATTTATGTTAGAAGAGGGTAAAAAATTAGGGCTAAAACACAAAAAAAAGTAACAATGTCGCATAAAAAAACACTTATAATAATATTAGGACCTACGGCATCGGGAAAAACAGGCGTTGCTGTAGAGTTGGCCAAATATCTAAATACAGAAATTATTTCGTGCGATTCGCGACAGTTTTACAAAGAGATGCAAATTGGCACAGCTCGCGCTACAGAAAAGGAGATGCAAGGCGTTCCGCATCATTTTGTCGGTAACCTTTCGGTGATGGATTATTATAATGTATCGATGTTTGAAAAAGAGGCTTTAAGCACAATAGAAAACATACATAAAAATAGTGATTTTGCCATAATGGCCGGCGGTACAGGGCTATATATAAATGGGATTTGCAATGGTATTGACGACCTCCCCGACCCCACTCCGGAAACCAAAGAATATCTTACAACACTTTATCGAGAAAACGGCATTAGCGCTCTACAGGACAAGCTGCTGGAGATGGATTCTGCATATTATAAAAAAGTCGATTTAAATAATCACAAGCGATTACTCAGAGCCTTAGAAGTTTGTATGTCGAGCGACAAAACCTACACAGAACTTAAAACCAGTCCGAAAAAGGAGCGTCCGTTTAATATCATTAAAATCGGATTAAATATGGAGCGCTCCGAAATAATTGAGAGAATTCATCACCGTACTGATTTAATGATTAAAAAAGGGCTTGTAGAAGAGGTGAAAAACCTAGAGAAACATCGCGATTTAAACGCCTTAAATACTGTTGGATACAAAGAGATTTTTGAATTTCTAGACGGCATAACCACTCTTGAAAGAGCCATTGAAAACATAAAAACAAACACCCGCCGCTATGCCAAGCGTCAAATTACTTGGTTTAAACGCGATGAATCCATCCACTGGTTTCATCCGAATGACATTCAAAAAATAAAAGATTTTTTAAGCTAAAAAAACTACTCTTCCATCTCTTTTAATACATCGGTTATTT
>JAYEOD010000221.1:0-3185 GCA_034722575.1 Bacteroidota bacterium
TGGCGCCGAAGTGCTGGTTAATAGCCGAAATACAGGTAAAAGAACACCCTGCGAACTGGACAGGCTCACAACTGGCCAACATCAAATCACTGTAAGAAAAGAGTGGTATCAACCCACAACCGTTGCAATTGATATTATTGACGGATATAGCGATAATATTACAATAGATATGCAACCGACCTTTGGCACTCTAAATGTTCAGGTAGAGCATCAGGCAGATATATACATCAACGATAAACATCGTGCTAAAGGGAGTTGGAACGGGCGTCTGATTTCCGGGTGGTACACTGTTGAAGCACGCAAGGATAAATACCATACCGACCAAAAAAGAATTGAAATAAATTTGGGTGAGGAGCATAATCTCAGTTTGCAACCGAAACCCAAAACTGGAATGTTAAAAGTCCAAACAACGCCTTATAATGCGGATATTAAGCTAAATGGTGTAACTCAAGGTAAAACACCGGCAACGTTGAGGCATTTGCTTATTGGAAGTTATGAAGTGCAATTATCATTGAAAGATTATACTATTCACAATCAAAGCATTACAATTGTTGAAAATGAAACGGCTGAAATAGATGTTAATATGAGCAAAAAAATTCCAGTAGAAATCACAAGTTATCCAACCGGCGCTACAATCATTGTTGATGGGCATACATTGGGAGTGACACCTTCATTAGTAAATCTACCCATTGGGAAAAAAGCATTACGCTCAAAAAACAACCCGATTACCACGAATATTCCGGAAATATCAAAGTCACAAATTATAATAAATCATTTTCTTTTGATTTAAAACCGGATAAAAATTCGATTAGCAATCAAAAAGAGTTGATCAACAAGATTTATACAAAAAGCGGAATTGAGCAAGGATTAGGAACTGAAAATATCGGCACGACAGAATTAATATTCATTGATGGTACTTATGCTATAGTGATGCCTGCTCTACTTGGTGAATCACTATATTTTTCTAAATCTCCTAAACCGGGAGAACCATTGAATACATTTTTTAGTGGTTTTGGTCTTTTAAATAATGCAATTATTGCACCTAAAAAATCACTCGCTTACGATTTTATTTCACTAAACTTTGGCTATGTAGCAAGTTCAAGAAATCATAGATTTAGATTTATTTGGAAAACTAAATTTACAATCACATACCAATTTGCCCTAAATAATCCATCCAAAGAAATTGTGCGCCGTAAGGTGAACGAGCCGGACGATGAAGATAGAGTAGGTTTTAATTTAATTCCTTTCACAACATCAGTAAATATGGAGTTTTATACAGGCGGCCGATCTTTCTTTTTCTTGACAGCAGGCGCCGTGTGGGCTAACAAGAAAGATTGGTATTTAAAGTCCGAAGTTGAGCAATATGATGAGGATGGAGGGGTTAAACCGTCTCCTGTTACCGGATCAGAAGTTGCTAATCTTGAATCACCCTACTTCGAGGGTTTTGTTCCTTATTTTGGTGTGGGAATTCGTTTTTAATCTGTTTTTCTAAATAAATACTATAGTGTAATATCTGTTGTATCTATTTTTGTTGTGACAATTTTATTAAGTCTGAAGGGATACTTAAATATCAAGATAAACGCCCTATTCATAGCATGATATTTTATTCAATTGGTGATTATTTTCGTCTGGATACTGTCTTTCAGACAAAAAAATCCAAACAACAAATTGCTGTTTGGCTTATAATACCAATTGTATTTCAAAATGGCCGACATAAATTCAAAATATTTTTCTGTTTTACAATCTTCAAATTTTAAGTGCGGTAAAACTGGAAAAGATGAAGGGTTTATCGGGTATTTTGATGTTTAATTGGTGTTAATTTAAATTTTGAAGACTCAAGCTTAATCTTAATTATCGGTGTTTTTTTGCTGATATTCCTTGATTTCAATTTTATCCGTAAAGCAAAAAAAGCCGAACAATAGTCGTTCGGCTTTTTTTATTATGTATGCGATTAAAATTAATCGATATATTCGAATTTAGTATAAGGAACTAATGCTTTAGGGATTTTAATTCCTTTTTCGGTGTAGTTATTTTCTAGTAATGCTGCAACAATACGAGGTAGTGCCAGTGCGCTACCATTAAGAGTGTGTGCCAGTTGCGACTTTCCATTACTGTCTTTATAACGTAGTTTCATTCTGTTTGCTTGGTAGGTTTCAAAATTAGATACAGAAGAGACTTCTAACCATCTTTTTTGTCCTTTAGCATAAACCTCTAAGTCGAAAGTTAATGCAGCCGTAAAACTAAGATCGCCACCACAAAGACGTAGTACTCTGAAAGGAAGTTCCAGTTTTGTTAATAGTCCTTTTACATACTCAACCATCTCGTTAAGAGTGTTGTATGATTTTTCAGGATGTTGAATTTGAACAATCTCCACTTTATCGAATTGGTGCAGACGGTTTAGTCCGCGAACATCTTTTCCGTAAGAACCTGCTTCGCGACGGAAGCAATTTGAGTAAGCAACATTTTTAAGAGGAAAATCTGTTTCCTTTACAATTACATCTCTATAGATATTTGTAACAGGAATTTCTGCGGTAGGTATTAAGAATAGCTTATCTCCCGGAACTTCGTACATCTGTCCCTCTTTATCGGGAAGTTGACCTGTGCCCAAGCCTGATGCTTCGTTTATTAATAAAGGAGGTTGTATTTCGTGATATCCCGCTTCGATAGCTTGATCTAAAAAGAAATTAATTAAGGCGCGCTGCAAACGGGCTCCTTTTCCTTTATATACAGGAAATCCTGCTCCTGTAATTTTGCTTCCTAAATCAAAATCAACAATATCATATTTGTCAGTAAGATCCCAGTGAGGAACGCTATCCTCTTCCAAAATACTTTTGTCAGACAGATCTTGAAAAATTTCATTATCCGCGTCCGATTTTCCGCCTTTAACAGTAGGATGAGGTATGTTAGGGATTTGTAAGAGCAGGCTATTTTGAAGTTCTTTTTTCTCTTCTAACTTAGTAGAGAACTCTTTAGAAAGAGTTTTAAGCTCGGTGGTTTTTTCTTTTAACTTATTAGCCTCTTCTGCTTTACCTTCTTTATAAAGTTGGCCAATAGATTTTGCGATTTTTTTAGATTCTCCCAAAGTATCGTCTAAAGAGCTTTGCAGTTCTCTTCTCTCTTTATCACAAGAAATAATCCCTTCGATAACCTCTGTAGCGTCGAAGTTTTTTATTTTTAATTTTTGG
>JAYEOD010000222.1:0-3167 GCA_034722575.1 Bacteroidota bacterium
TTCAAGATGTGAAATCTCTTTGTCGAAGTTTCTGCTTAGTTCAATATTGTGAGGGAAATATCCTAATGCCCAAATAATAATGGAGGCGATAAGAATAACTCCGGCAATTTTTCTGAGATACTGCTCTGCGCTGTTCCACATGTGTATTAGCAAACTTCTTAACGAAGGTGTTCGGTATGGAGGTAATTCCATTACAAAAGGAATATCAACTTTTTTGAAAAGTGTTTTCGATAATAGCATAGAGCTACCAATGGCAATAATAACCCCAATGATATACATACTAAATAGTATAGTGGCTTGATAACTAGTAAAAAATGCTGTGATAAATAAGATATATACCGGTAGTTTAGCGCTACACGACATAAAAGGAATAATTAGCATGGTAAGCAATCTGTCGCGACGACTTTCGATGGTGCGTGTTGCCATAATTGCCGGTACATTACACCCGAAACCCATTAGCATGGGAATAAATGATTTACCGTGTAATCCTATTTTATGCATCATCTTATCCATAATAAAAACAGCACGGGCCATATATCCGGTGTCTTCCATTATGGCTATAAAGAAATATAATATTACAATATTTGGAAGGAAAACCAAAACGCCTCCCACGCCGCCAATTATACCGTTAATAAGTAAATCTTTAAGCATACCGTCTGACATATTGGCGTGCACTAGTTGACCTATAAAAGAAACTCCCGATTCTATCCAATTCATAGGATATTGTCCTAATTTGAATGTGGTAAAGAATGTTAGCCACATAAAAAATGCAAAAATTGGAATGCCCCAGAACTTATTTGTGATAAAGGTGTCTATTATCTGGCTCTTTTTAATTTTTTGTATTGCATTAGAGACCATTGTTTCGCATAAAGCCCCTGCAATAAATGCGTATTTTGCATCTGTTACCAATGTTTCGCTGTCCTCTAATAGATTTTTTTCAAGTTTGTCGATCTCTTTATGTGTCGATTTCCTAATATTAGTGGCGTTATGACAAGTGGCTATCTTTTTGTCGGCATCTTTATCTTTTTCAATAAGTTTTATGCTTAAAAAGCGAGGCGATATATTGTTTGTTACTGCATGATTAGCAGGCTGTTTAATTTTGTTCTGTATATTTTGTATTGATGTTTCAATATTTTTTCCATAGTTAACATGAATATGTCTAACTATTTCGTCACGATCTTCGTAAACATCTATTACTTTTCTGAAAAGATTTTTTATTCCTATCCCTTTACTACCAACAGTTGGTATAAAAGGGATTCCAAGCATCTTACCTAACTGGAAATAATCCAGGCTATCACCGTTTTTTTCTAACTCATCATACATATTTAAGGCTATAACAACCTTAATATCCATGTCGATTAGTTGTGTGGTGAGATATAAATTTCTTTCCAGATTACTGGCGTCAATAACATTAATTACTATATCAGGATGTTGATCTATGATATAATCTCTAACATACAGCTCTTCCGGAGAGTATGCTGTTATGGAATAAGTGCCCGGTAAATCCACAACATTAAATTTGTATCCATCGAGCTTGAAGTGCGATTTTTTGGCATCCACTGTAACTCCGCTATAGTTACCCACTCTTTCGCTGGAGCCACTTGCTTGATTAAAAATTGTTGTTTTTCCACAGTTTGGGTTTCCAACAAAGGCAATATTTATGTTTTTTCCTTTTTTATTAAAAGCCTGTTTTAGAATTTTGCTATCGATAGTGCCATTAAAGCTGGTATCAATTTTTTTTGCGGCTTCTTTTTCGCTTATAACATCAATTAATAGTGCTTCGCTATTACGTAAGGAGACAAAATAGTCGAGGATTTTATATTCAATAGGATCTTTTAAAGGAGCTTTCTTTATTACTTCAATCTCCTTACCAATAATAAAACCCATCTCCGTAATACGTTTACGAAAACTTCCATGTCCATTTACTTTTGTTATTATTCCTCGTTCTCCTTGTTGGAGATTATGTAATGTCATTCTATTATTGATTTAATTTTTTGATAAGGCAAAACTATGCGAAAAAGAGATGCCTTTTTTACCTATAAATAGGTATTTTATAAATTCAATGTGTTTTCGCTATCAAAAGGGGTTCTTGTTTCGTCGAAATTCATCGCATGCATAGCGCTAGTGGCATTTAAAACTCTTTCGCCCCAATGCTTTCTGAATAGTTTTTGAAGATCGTTTACAGCATTTTGCTTGGCATAAATACTCTCTTGTTGATAAAGCAGTAAAAAATCTTTCATATCTTGATAAATATCAGCTAAATGATCTCCCATGCTAGCCTCTTGTGGCTCGCTTTTGTTTAACCCTGTATTTCTAATAATCCAGAATTTATCGTCATCACCCATCTTGTTTTTTATCTCACGGAAAATTTTCTCCCACTGCATCTCATTCACAAATTTCTCGTTAGCAGAAAAGTCTTCTACGTTTATTGCCGGAAGTAAAGCCCCTTTTAAATACATCATAGGTAATATCTTATGCATGTAATTAACGATGTCCGACTTTTTATATGACTCTATCTTGTCAATAAATAAGCAATATTCATTTGCTATTGTAAGCATCTCTATTATATGCTTTGAATAAACTGGATTATCTTTTTTCTCTTCGCTCATATCTTATTTTTTTTGCGTTGCAAAAGTAGTGATTTTATTTAGATATAATATAAATTAATGGGTTTTAAGATGTTTTTTTTTTTGCTTTTTTTATTATGTGGTTAAAGTTAAAGCTGAGGTTAAGGTTGGTTGATTGAGCTCCCTCTTTCGTTTTCGCTTCCTCCTTCATTTTTGCTTCGGAGGATAAGGCTGTTTGAAATTTGCAAGTGCAGAGCACCGTTCTATTTGTAGCATGATGATTGGGATTGATTCTATAATTTTTTATCATATCTACGATAGAATAGCAGGGCAGGGCAGAAGCTCCTAGCAAAATTCCGCGTCAGCGGAATAAAAAAATCAGTGTAATCTGCGTAATCTGCGGACAAAAAAAACTCCTCATCTGCGGAACACAATTAGTGTGATCTGCGTAATCTGCGGACAAATTATAGGACAAAAAAAGCCCCAATCAAGTAAATGATTGAGGCTGTAGAATTAGGCAACGACCTACGTTCCCACCTGGTATGGCAGTATTATCGGCGCTGGTGGGCTTAACTTCTCTGTTCGGAATGGGAAGAGGTG
>JAYEOD010000223.1:0-3155 GCA_034722575.1 Bacteroidota bacterium
AGCTCTATTTATACTTACGACCCTACAGAATCGGTACGATATACTATAACAGGGCCATTAAACTTCAATTTCGACGAATTTAAAATCGAACTGCGTAACGATAACGACGTAAATGTTTATTCCGACTGTTCCGCTCCGGAAATTTCTGAAGTAACAGCATCAGATGCCACTACAGTAATAGTTTATTTTAACGAAGAGGTTAATGAAAACACTGCCGAAAATACTGCAAACTACTCTATCACCGGCGATATCACGATAGAATCTGCATCACTGCACTTGTTAAACAAATCAAAAATAGTACTTTCCGTTTCCGAGATGACTGACGGCACAAACTATACTATTACTATTTCGGATGTTGAAGACCTTAACGGGAATTCCATACAAGATGGCACGGCAGATTTCTCATACAACACCGACGGTATCAATGAAATGATTGAAGTATCAAACATCAACCTATACCCTAATCCAACATCCGGAAAAACTTCATTAGTATTTAATGCTAAAAAGCAACATCAGATGAATGTTTCTTTAATCTCTATTGATGGAAAGATTATTACCAATACCACTTACATCCTGCAAAAGGGAGAAAACAGGGTTGATTTTAACCTCTCATCATTAGAAAAAGGAATTTACTTTATCAAATTAAAAACTCCTTCCGGGGAGAAACTCTTAAAAATTGTTAAAAATTAAATAATAGTAACAGAGTCCGCCATATTCAAATGACGGGCTCTCTTTTTTTCCCCTACTTTTACAAAAAAATCAAAATATTGTGAGCGACTCTTTAGTAATAATACCAACATATATAGAAAAAGAGAACATCGAAAAAATCATTCGAAAAGTATTCTCTTTATCAAAAGATTTTCATATTTTAATTATTGAAGATAACTCCCCCGACGGAACAGCAGATATTGTAAGGAATCTACAAAGCGAATTTCCCGAAGAGTTATTTATGGAAGAGAGAAAAGGGAAGTTGGGATTAGGCACAGCATATCTTCACGGTTTTAAATGGGCTTTGGCACGTAACTACCAATATATTTTCGAGATGGATGCCGATTTTTCGCACAATCCCGAAGACCTTGTCAGGCTCTACGACACAGCAAAAGGTGGTTACGATTTAGTTATTGGCTCCAGATATATAAAAGGAGTTAATGTAGTAAACTGGCCAATGGGACGAGTGTTAATGTCATACTTTGCCAGCATCTACGTAAAAATAATTCTTGGTATAAATATTCAAGACACAACAGCAGGGTTTAAATGCTATCGCAGAGAAGTGCTTGAAACAATTAATCTTAACAAAGTAAAATCTGTTGGTTATGCATTCCAGATAGAGATGAAATACTCTGCCATAAAACTAGGATTTAAAGTAAAAGAGATAGCCATTATTTTCACAGATCGCACAGAAGGTATATCAAAAATGAATAAAGGTATTTTTAAAGAGGCTATTCTGGGAGTATTTTTAATGCGATTTAGAAAAATAAAACCCGCAAAGTCGTTGTTGTTGTAAATAGCTTTCAATCTGTATCTTTGAAATATCGAACATGGTATATAGTTAATGCTACACATATAAGTAGTTAGGTGCAAGGCGAAGAAAGATAAACAGTAGAACATAAATTGAAAGTATTGAAACAAGGAATTAAACATATAATTGGAAAATTGATTTACATAAATAATTTTGTTTTTGCCGACCCACAGAAAATGTCTTGTCCTGAAATAGGTTTACAATAAAATTGTAAATTTATTCGCACATTATGGACAAAAAAAAGATTAGTAAAGAAGAGATTGTTGCCGAATATTTAACAGGCAATATTAGTTATCGTGCTTTAGGGAAAAAGCATGGTGTCCCATCACGAAGCATTTGTGATTGGGTTATGAAATTCCAGGGTCGATTGCCAAGTTGGAAAGAAAAAGAGAAAAGAAGAAAAGAAAAAGCAACTGGCAAAAAAGAACAAAAGCTATCAAACGATGTGAAGATTCTGCAAAAAGCTTTACGTAAAAGCGAACTCAAGAGTGAGCTTTTAGAAGAAATGCTAAAGCTCTCAGAAGAATATACCGGTATTGATTTGCGAAAAAAGTTTGGCACCAAGCAATAGGAAAAGTAGAACAAAAAGAAAGCCGCAGTATAACTGCTCTTTGTTCGTTGCTTGGTTACAGTCGTCAGGCTTATTACCAACACAAAAAACAAATTGAAAAAGAATCGTTACAATATGGCATAGTGATAGATGAAGTGTTGGAGATTAGAAAAACTCAAAAACGTTTGGGATGCCGTAAATTGATTCATAAACTTGAGCCATTTATGGCTCAACATCAAATTGTTATAGGAAGGGATGCGTTTTTCAATTTGTTGTCAGACCACAATCTATTAGTAAGAAAAAGAAAACGCAAAAAACCAATAACAACGTTTTCTAACCACTGGATGCGTAAATATCCAAATTTAATAGAAGGCTTTTACCCAACTGCACCAAACCAGCTATGGGTAAGTGACATAACGTATATTGTAGTAGGCAATGGCTTTGCTTATTTAAGTTTGATAACAGACGCTTACAGCCGTAAAATAGTAGGGTTTTATTTATCAAAAGATTTATCAGCAGAAGGCTGTATACGGGCTCTAGAAATGGCTTTGGACAATAACCCTATATTGGGTAGGCTTATTCATCATTCTGACAGGGGTTCTCAATACTGCTGCTCAGATTATGTTAAAATATTAAATGATAATTTTATTAAAATTAGCATGACACAAAATGGGGATCCAAGAGAGAATGCTATAGCAGAAAGGGTAAATGGAATATTAAAAGATGAATTATTAGACAAATCACATTTGAATTACAGAGAGGCTGTCCGGAATGTTTCGATAGCAATAAGCATCTATAATCATCAGCGGCCACATGGCAGCATTGACTATTTAACTCCAATAGAAGCTCACTTCAGGTCAGGAAACTTAAAAAGGAGATGGAAAAATTACTATGGTAAAAAGAAAGGTATGGAGCTGGAACCAGCATTTTAACAGACTTTAAATCTCTCTTTGTTCCGTTTCGCTACGCTCCACTCCACAAAGAGAGATTTAAAAACAGTAAACTGTATTTAGGATTAAAAATAAAGTGTAAATTTGAAACAGGATTAAGAATTAAAAAGTGTAAACTAAATTCAGGACGAGACAC
>JAYEOD010000224.1:0-3144 GCA_034722575.1 Bacteroidota bacterium
ACCTTGATTATTGAAAGGTTCCCCCATTCGCTTTGGCTTCGGAGGACAAGTAGATTGAGGTTGTGAAATTGAGGTTGAGGTTGAGATAAAGGCTGAGATTAAGGTTGAGGTTGAGGCTGAGGTTGAAACTGATTGAATTGAAATTTAAAGGTACAGAGCACCGTTCTATTTGTAGCATGATGATTGGGAAATAGAAAATCAGGTACAGAGCATCGTTCTGTTTGTAGCATGATGATTGGGAAATAGAAAATCAGGTACAGAGCACCGTTCTATTTGTAGCATGATGATTGGGAAATAGAAAATCAGGTACAGAGCACCGTTCTATTTGTAGCATGATGATTGGTAAATAAAAAATCAGGTACAGAGTACCGTTCTATTATTTTTATAGATTAGCCTGAAGGTCTGGGATAAAATAATCAGTTTCATCCGTTTATAATTTTTTCATCTTGATAATAAGGCTTTTAAAAATCCTATTTAACATAATATTTTTCTTTGTCGATTTGTTTATTCATTCATAATTCGTAATTCACCATTCGTAATTCGTAATTCGCCATTCGTAGTTAATTCAGTTTTTATTTGTCGGATGGAGCTGCACATTTATAATCATTGTCGTGTGTATTAAAACTTTTAGTATGGCTCGTTTCATCGAGTTGATTGATTGACAGCAAATGACCATCAATGTCTATTAATGACGCGAAGTAAATTACAATTAACAACAATCAATAACTCCCAATACCAATAAAACAAAACTCCACAAAATTTTTTAAAAAAAACGTCATTCTTGAATAAAAAGCACTACATTTGTTTATATTAATTCTAAATAAAATGCAGACTCAATTAATATTTGGTGTTTTTAAACACGCGTTAATGATTACAAGTTTTGTATTAATGATGATGCTTGTAATAGATTATATCAATGTACAAACAAAAGGGATTTGGAATAAAAAGCTACAAGAAAATTGGTGGTCACAAATAATTTTTTCGGCTTTTTTGGGAGTAATTCCCGGGTGTTTAGGGGCTTTTACTGTGGTGTCGTTATTTACCCACCGCATTGTGGGCTTTGCGGCTTTGGTTACTGCTATGATTGCTACTTTTGGCGATGAGGCTTTTGTTATGTTTAGCATGATGCCCGAAAAAGCTTTATTGCTTTCGATAATAGTATTTGCCATTGCCATTGCCACAGGTTTTTTTATACATTTTTTCTCAAAAAACAAAGATCTTAAAACCGATACTTCTTTTGGTTTTGAAGTCCATCACCAAGAAGTATGTCATTGTTTTCAAAAACAAGAAATTATTCCACAGTTAAAAACTCTAGCGTTCGAGAGAGCTTTGTTAATAATAGGTTTTTTACTTTTCGTGATATTTTTAATCACAGGAGATTTGGGATCGCATGAATGGGACTGGAAGCGAATAACATTTTTAGTAGGAGGGTTAGTAACGCTATTTATTGTAACTACTGTTCCCGATCATTTTCTTAAAGAGCACCTTTGGGGACACGTAATAAAAAAGCATCTCGTAAAAATATTATTATGGACATTTGCGGCTCTCTTTTTTATACATTTTATAGAGAGTTATTTAGATGTTGACGCATGGATTCAGAATAATCTTCTTACAATACTTATTGTTGCTGTGCTTCTTGGTATTATTCCGGAATCGGGTCCCCATTTAATATTTATCACACTATTTATTAATGGAACAATTCCTTTTAGCATATTAGTAGCAAGCTCGATTGTACAAGATGGTCATGGGGCTCTGCCTTTACTGGCAGAATCGAAAAAGGCATTCTTTTATATGAAAGCAATAAATATAATAGTAGGGCTTGTGGTTGGTTTAATAGGTATTTATTTTATGTGATGCTGAACAACAGACAATAGACACTGCTTCTCACTATATAAATTGAAGCAGTGTCTATTGTCTGTTTGAAAAAAAAATAGACTTACATCACCGAATACCCAAAGTTTTTTCTAACTCTTTTTAAAACTTCAGCTCCTACTTTATGAGCTTTAGCAGCTCCTTCAACCAGTAGTTTTTCAACCTCTTGAGGATTTGCTATATAAAAATTATATTTCTCGCGGGCATCTTTATATCTTATTTTAATAAGCTCAAGCAGCTCAGATTTTGCATGACCGTAACCAAAATTTCCGGCAATATATTTTTGTCGTAAAGCCTCAGTCTGCTCTTCTGTAGCCATTAATTTATAGAGTGCAAATACATTACATATTTCCGGATCTTTAGGCTCTTCGAGAGGAGTAGATGCTGTAACTATCGACATTATCTGCTTTTTAAGCTTTTTATCGCTCTGGAAAATATTAATAAAATTGCCATAAGATTTACTCATCTTTTGTCCATCGGTTCCCGGAACATACATTGTTGTAGTATTAACCTTTGGCTCAGGAATAACAAATGTTTCAGGATAAATATTATTAACTTTTGAAGCAATATCTCTTGTTATTTCAAGATGCTGCACTTGATCTTTACCAACCGGAACCAGCTCTGCATCATACAACAGTATATCAGCAGCCATAAGCACAGGGTAATCGAAAAGACCCGCGTTTACCTCATGTAATCTATCCGATTTATCTTTAAATGAGTGAGCATTTGCCAGCATCGGGAATGGAGTAAAGCAATTCAAATACCAAGTTAACTCTGTTACCTCAGGAACATCCGACTGGCGATAGAATACATTTTTTTCCGGATCAAAACCTAATGCTAACCATGCAGCAGCAGTTCCCAATGTATTTTCTTTAAGTTGCTGAGCCTCTTTTATGGTAGTTAAAGAATGAAAATCGGCTATAAATCCGAAAATTAAATTTTTAGGATCTTTCGACATCTCTATAATTGGTTCTAACGCACCTAAAATATTGCCTAAATGTGGTATCCCGGTACTTTGAATTCCTGTTAATATTCGTTTCATATGTTTATAATTTGTTTGCCCTGATATCAAGGCATTAAGATTTCTATTTAACATAATATTTTTTTGTTTTTCTTTTGCCTTGACGCAAAAGAACCAAAAAGTAAAGGCTTACAGTAATACCAAAAACATATTAAAATGAGCGATAAAAATCGTTTCTTTTTCTCTTATTCTTTGTTTAAAAATAATTACGTAGCTAAGGCTATGGAATGATTTTTAATCGGCGAATAAGA
>JAYEOD010000225.1:0-3138 GCA_034722575.1 Bacteroidota bacterium
ATAGAGTGTTTAAGAAAGGATTTAATGTTAGGATATTATCTTTAAAATCGAAATCTGTTAATGTAGTTTTAATAATACTCTTTTGTTGTTCGGGTTCTAGTTGTGCGAAATCTACAAGATGTTTTCCAATAGGAATATCTATTTTTTCGTATAAACCCGGAAAAGTCATTCCATTATTTAAAAAATCGTCTGTTACATTTTTAAGGTTACGACCAACAACCGGAGTGTTCATTATCCAAGGCTCTATAAATATCATCCCAAAGCCCTCTTTTTTACTTGTCGTGATGCAAAAATCTGATGAGCAGATAAGTGTCTCAAAATCTACTCTGTTTCCGGCTTCAAACGTGATACTGATATTGTTATCAGTGCAAAAAATAATCCATTGGTTATAAAATTCTTTTTCTATAGGATTTGCAGGTGGTTGCGATACTACAAAATTAACTTTGTTGCTAAATAATACCGATATGAGTATTAATTCTCCAATGTTTTTTCTTCTTATTACTCGTACCGGATAGGTGACAAGTATTTTTTCTTTGTCGAGATGCAGTGTGTCGCAGATGGTTTTTTTGTCCTTTTTTAATTTTATAGGTTCTGTATCTGTGGGGTTTGGTATTAAATGAATATGCTTTTTGTTTACACCGTAATCTGTAAGTCGATTAGCCTCTTTTTGTGTTAATACAATGTGATGATAATTTTGAGAGTTTTGATACATCACTTCTAATAAATTATACTTAAAGTGATTTTCTACAACTCTTTTCATAAAAGCGATATTCTCTTCTCTATCTTCTGCAAAATCGTGCGCATGATTTATTATATTAAATCCTTTATTTATAAGCTTGTATAACTCTATTGTCCAGTAAGGATTTTTAGCTAAATTTATATTGTGAAAATGAATAATGCGGTTTTTAGAAAAATATTTTTCTGCGGCTTTTTTTACTTTTAAAAAATTAGAATTAATAATGTTAGAATCTTTTTCATAAAAATCTGCGTAAGCAAAAATTTTGTCTTGAATAACTTTTACGTTTAGCTCTTTATAAAATGTTATGTTGGGACAGTATGAAGTAAAAACAGTTATGTCGTATGCAATATTCTGCTTACGAAGGCTTTTTATTTGCGACTCGATGATTTTTGTGACGCCTCCCGGATTTAGATGGTAATGAACAATATCTAACTGTATCATAAGTAGTGTTCAATTAATTTTTCAACAATATACAAAAAAAACATTTAAATTAAAGATGTTTTTTAGCAAAAAAAATTGGTGTGGCGATTTAACTGAGAAAATCTATTTGTGAATAATTTCGTTATTCTTTATTTTTTTACGATTTTTGTAAAATTAAATATTAATGATTATTAAATAACACACTAGAATGTTTATAATGGCGACCTTAATTGGTAAATAAAAAAAATAGTATGTTAAACAGGATTTTTAAAATCCTGATAATCAGGATAAATAAATTGTAAACGGATGAAGAGAAGAGATCTTTTAAAATTTATGGGCTTAGCCGGGTTAACTACTTTAGTTAATACTAATTCTTTGGCCTTTCCAAAGAGTGGGGTTTCTGCAAAAAAAAGTCTGCAAGTAGCACAAATCACAGATATTCATTTGCAACCCGAAGAGGACGCACCAAGGCGATTGACCAACCTGTTGCGTCATCTCCACAATAATTTTCCTGATGTAGATTTTATTCTTAATACAGGAGATACTATTATGGATGCTTTGGTAGCAAATAGGAGTCGCGCAGACCTGCAATGGAAAATATGGAATGATATTATTGCAAAAGAAACCTTTTTGCAAATAAAAAATTGTATTGGAAACCACGATATTTGGGGCGGAGGTTCTTTAAGCGATCCTATGTATGGGAAAGCCTTGGCAATGGACGCGCTAAATATGGAAAGCAGATATTATAGTTTTAATAAAAATGGTTGGCATTTTATTGTTCTCGATAGTAGTCAGATTAATTCTAATGGAGAGTGGTACACGGCTTATCTCGATGAACAACAGTTTGATTGGTTGATTGATGATTTAGAAAAAACTCCTAAACACACTCCTGTGTTGGTTGCTTCTCACGTGCCTATTCTTTCGGCTTCAACATTTTTTTGTGGTGATAGCGATAGGGCAGAACCAGGATATTGGAAATTTCCTCAGAGCTGGATGCACGGAGATGCGAGGAAAATTTCCTCTCTGTTCGAAAAATATCCAAATGTAAAATTGGCTGTTAGTGGTCATATGCATATGGTTGATAAAGTCGATTATAAAGGAGTCTCGTATCTGTGTAATGGATCTGTTTGTGCAAAATGGTGGGAAGGTTCGTATCACGGCCATAAATCGGGTTATGCTATAATCGATTTGTTTGATGATGGTAGTTTTGATAGTAATTATATTGAGATTGAAAATTTGTAAAGTTTAGAGATATTATGAGAATAGGATTGATTTCTGATAGTCACGGTTTTATACATCCGGGTGTATTTGATTTTTTTGAGGATGTAGATGAGGTGTGGCATGCCGGAGATATAGGGAATATCGCTTTAAGCGATCAATTAGAAAAATTTAAACCTCTTCGTGCTGTATATGGTAATATCGATGGGCAGGACGTACGTCTTGTTTATCCAAAAGATCAGATATTTACTGTTGCCGGTGCAAAAATATTTATTACTCATATTGGAGGATATCCCAAAAGATATGATAGCAGAGCGTTAAAGATAATAAATAAAGAGAAGCCTGATTTATTTATATCAGGTCATTCGCATATACTAAAGATTATTAACGATCAAGAAAAAAATATGCTACATATAAATCCCGGAGCTGTTGGTAAAAGCGGTTTCCATTATAAGGTTACCGCTGTAAAATTTGAAATTTACAATGGCAGATTTAAGAATCTGAGTGTTTTTGAGGTTGATAGATAATAGGTTGTTATCTTAGTCTTTCTGACGAATTAACAAGTTTTTCATCTTTTTTAATAAAACGATTAGCTAATACTAATCCTAATAATGATATCAGTGGAGTGTATATTCCATACGCTCCTTTGTAATCAGGTGCTACATTAGCAGTATCTTCAATAGCCGGTATATAGTAGAATAGTATTCCGATAATAAGAAGGATATTTAAAAAGATACCTATCTGCGATAATTTTATTTGTA
>JAYEOD010000226.1:0-3133 GCA_034722575.1 Bacteroidota bacterium
TCAACGCCCTATATTTATACGATACTTTATTAAAATTATCGTTACAAAACAAAGAAGTATCGTGTGTGCCGATACTAAATTTTACACCCTTAACATCACGCGTAAAAAAATTCCATCTAACAGCTGTTCCTTCGGGCACAAACAAATCGCCACTATTTTTTAAAATCTCGTCTCTTTTTTTAGTATAAGCCGGAAAATCTAATTCTGTTTCAAACTCTATAATTACAGGAACCGGAAATACTTCCAATAAATACTCTTTAGAGCGCAATTCGGCAGACTCGAAATTAAATTTCATATCCTTTTGCAGCGAACGTAATACATAAGTAAAAACACCGGCACTATTTTGCTTCATAAGCATTTTTTGTCCCTCAGAAACAATATATACCTTTTCGGGATAAACATCGCCATAAGTGGTACAAATCACCTCAAAATCACTATTCTGTAAACAGGATAAAGAGCTGTTTTCTATTTTAAAATGGAAAGGTTGCGGTTTTTCAAAATGCTGCTTAAAATGCACTATTCGCTTTGTAGGCAGTATAATTTTTTCAGGTGCGAAAAGCATTACTATAATCACGATAAGTAAAGGAATAATTGCCCATCGCAAATAACTGATGTTTTTTCTAAAATCTATTACCCTTCTAAAATCGAAAGGCTTAATATTTTCTATTCGTTGATTAATGCTGGCAATTAACAAATCCACACTTGTTTCACTTTCGTGGATATGTTTATTTAAGTTTATTGTATTAATCAAGCTATCCGAAATATCGGGAAAATATTCACCTATAACTACTGCCGCTTCATCATAAGAGAGACGTTTCGAGAATTTGAAAAGCTTTATAAGAGGTAAAACAATCCACACACAAAACAGTAGAACAAACACTCCTAAAAAGCTAAATAAAATAATTTTTCTATAAACCGATTCAAAATAAAAAACATCCTCCATCAACACAAAGCCACCATACAAAAGCGATGTAGAGAATACTAAATAAATAATTCCTTTTAAAACCTTATCGGTATAATATTTTCTGATAAACAACTCTAATCGATTTATCAGCTCTTGAAATCTATTTTTTTCCAAAATCATTACTATTTACGCATCCATAAAAAATAAAGCTTTTACATTAATAATCAAAAACTTCTATTCCCTCCCACTGTTTTGGGACACCATTTTTAATAAATTTCTTACATCTGGAAATATAAAACAGAACAGCTTTATCATTCGGATTCTGTTTATTAATATCTTCACACATAACCAAAGCACTTTCAAAATCAGCCTCTCTATATGCTTTTACAGCACTATCAAATTCATCGCGATAAGCCAATTTCAACTCTTTACACCTCTCCTTTTCTCCATCAATAACCTCAAAAATAGTAACCGGTTTCTTTTTTCCTTTCACCTTTACAACATCCAAAAACCTAAACTCAAATTCATCAGGTTTTAGTAATTTTTCAACAGTCTCTTTACTAATAATAATAGAGCCGCCATAAACCTTAGTTAGCCCTTCGAGTCGCGAAGCCAGATTAACAGCATCAGAAATCACAGTACTATCAATTCTATTATTTCCTCCTACTACACCCAGCATAAGATTTCCGGTATGCACTCCAATACCGCTATTTATAGGGGCAGTTCCAAATTGGCTAATAATTTGATTAAATTCGCTTAGCTTAAGACGCATTTCTACAGATGCTTTTACAGCATCATCAATATTATTGAAAAGAGCCATTATTGAATCGCCAATATATTTATCAATAAAACCATTATTACGACCAATAACAGGTTCCATATAGCTCAAATATCTATTAATAAAATCGAAATTCTCCTTTGGCGTCATGCTTTCCGACAATTCTGTAAAAGAGCGAATATCAGAAAACAAAATAGTCATCTCTTTTTCAATTTGGTCTCCCTGTTTAATGTCGATATAATCGCTTTTTCCTAAAATACTTAAAAACTGTTGCGGCACAAAACGGCTATATGAAACATTCATTTTCGAGATATTATCAAAATGCGCCCCAAGCCTTTCTGTCATTTGATTATAACCTTCGGTAAGTTCTCCAATTTCGTCGTTAGTACGAACAATTGCATAAGCATCTATACTCCCTTTGCCTGTTTTTTTCATTTGCTCAAGCAAATCATTCACCGGCTTTACAATATCTTCGGTAATCCATCTGACAAAGAAAATAAGAAAAATAAATGCTATTAAAATGCCTGTAAAAATACCGGCAAACATAAACATAGAGTTAACAGCATTAAAATAAAACATAATCTTCAAGCCCTCTTTAAAGTCAAATATTCCATCACCACCAAACGATGTAAGATTAGTAATTCCCTCACCAAACACCACGTCCATCTGAGCTTTGTTATCAACATCAATATTCATCTCTCGCAGTTCGGTAAGACTAAGAAACAGATATAGCATAACAACTAAAAGCGGCAATAAAGAGGTCATTAAACTGCTAACAATAATACGATTACGTATTTTACCCGGTTTCGATCTAAAAATTCTTTTTCTTAATTCCTGTTTAGTATAAATATGATGAATATATTTAATGCGTACCCGATGATTCTCCCAAAAAAAGACAAACATCACAGCCAAAACCGAAGCTATTATTGAGATATAGAAATAATTTTCATAAAGCCCTTTTACTATATCATCTTTAAAATCGTAAAACCGTAACTGATACCACGTCATTATAAGATTATATCCCAGACTTAAAAAGAATATTACGCCATTAATAAAAGCTGATTTTAATATCCATTTTTTAGTAAACTTAAAAATAGACTTAGGGATTTTTTTTTCTTTTCTTTTTAGATAAAAATATCTTTTAAAAGGGTAATTAAAAAGCATTCCTATTAAAAATGTTAATAATAGCGATCTTCCCAAAAAATTAAATGCAGGAAGAAGCTGTTTATCTTTTGTTTTGCTCTCTTTTTCTATATCCTCTACAATAGAATACTCTACCTGAATAGAACTATCCTTCTCATCAACATGAAATGTTAAAGCATGGCTTACAATACTATCTGATATTTTCTTATCCTTTCCGGGATGATATTTTCCGGGTATTTCGCTGTTACTTTTAAATACCTCCTCACTATTTTTACTCTCCATTTCAATAATATCAGGAAGATATTTTA
>JAYEOD010000227.1:0-15912 GCA_034722575.1 Bacteroidota bacterium
TTTATCAGGATTTGTTCTGTCGCCTTCGCGAGCAGCAGCTAAAGCACCTTTTGTATGATGTAAACCTTCAATAATTTCTGCGTCGATTTTGTATCCCGGACCGCCGTTGCCTAACATAGCATCTTTTTCAGCTCCCTTAGATTGAGGGTCTCCTCCTTGAATCATGAAAGTATTGATAACTCTATGAAATAGTAAACTGTCATAAAATTCGTCGTTTACTAGTTTAACGAAATTATCGCGGTGTTTAGGAGTTTCGTTAAAAAGCTCCACTTTCATATCGCCGTATTTTGTTTGAATTAGTACTTTTTTTGTGTCTTCTTTTTTAATGTTGTTGCATGCTCCAAAAAGTAGGGCTGTTACAACTACTAATAATAATTTTTTCATTGTGTTATATTTAATTATGTTTATTTTTAAAACAGTCATAAATGATTAATTGTTATGTCTGTCAGGTGTTTGTTCTGTTTCTTTTTTGTTGAGCAAAAGTATGAATATTAACTGACTTTAGAAAGTCGTTATTTATTCATGTGAATTTT
Organism: Bacteroidota bacterium; assembly: GCA_034722575.1. Taxonomy (GTDB): domain Bacteria; phylum Bacteroidota; class Bacteroidia; order Bacteroidales; family JAIPAH01; genus JAIPAH01. The sequence goes on from JAYEOD010000227.1 coordinate 534, forward strand.
GTTTTTTTACATTTTCTAAATAGCATCTTCTGCAAAGAGGCTGATAATTTTCCATTTCGCCTAATAGCACTTTGTTGTCGTTTTTAATTTTTCGGAACGAGAATTGGGCTAAAGCACCGCAGTTAATGCAAATAGCATGCACTTTGGTTACAAAATCGGCTATGGCAAGTATTTCAGGCATTGATCCAAAAGGATTTCCTTGAAAGTCCATATCTAATCCTGCAACAATAACGCGAACCCCACTATTTGCTAATTGTGTGCAAACATCCGGTAAGTCGTCGCCAAAAAATTGTGCTTCATCAATGCCTATAACTTCTGCGTTGTTGGTCATTAATAATATTTGTGAAGCATTTTCGATAGGTGTTGATGTAATAGCATTTTTATTGTGCGATACAACATCTTGCTTATCGTAGCGTTTATCTAATTCAGGCTTAAAAATTTCGACTTTTTGGTTGGCGATGCGGGCGCGATTTATCCGTCGGATTAGCTCTTCGGTCTTTCCCGAGAACATAGATCCACACACAACTTCTATCGTTCCTTTAGATTCTGAGTGATGTTGGTTTTTTTCTATAAACATTAAATTATTATTCAGCTGATTATTTTTACTTTTACCACGTGAATGGAGCAAAAATAAGAAAAACAAAATTTAAATCTCATATATTATTATGATTAAAGAGGTAAGTGTATCACAAATAGAAGCGTTAACTACCCGAATAGAGCGACAGTTAGGGGGCTTGACTGCCGGTGAAAAAAATATTTCGCAATTGGAAAAAGATTTGTTGCTAGAGAATTTGCGGGTTTTGTATCAGTGTATTTATGATATTGAGATTGTGGATAATGACGTCTCTAAAAATGTTTCTGCTGCTAATGTTGTGGAGGAGGAGAGTCATCCTGTTAAAGAAGAAAAAATTGTTGAAAATACATCGTTAGAAATCGAGAATTTAAAAGATAGTTTAATAGCTCTAAAACGACAATTCGAGCATTTGAGTAACGGGGAAGAATTGCAGTCGGGAACGAAAGAAGAGGCTTTGAGTAGCAAAGAGAAAGAGGTTTTGTTGTCTCCTAAACAAGAAGAGGCTGTTATAGAGAAAGAAAAAAATATTTTTGGATTCAGATAAGAAGGGGGTGACGAAAACTATTGGAGATAATTTTCTTGATAATGGAGGATCGTTAAATGATCGTCTTTCTGAAAGTAAAAATGATGATACGTTAGCATCAAAAATTAAAGGGGATAGAATTACTGATTTGAAGTCGGCTATTGATATTAATCTTAAATTTCTTTTTATACGAGAGCTTTTTAATAATGATGCGGTTGAATATCATAATACTATCGCAAAACTTAATGATATTTCGAGTGTAGAAGAGATGTTAAGGGTGGTGACTGAAAAGAGTGAGGAGTTTGCTTGGGATGAAAAAAACGAAGCTTTTGTGATTTTTAGTGAAATGGTAAATAGAAAAATCAGGTAATTTTGTGTGTTATGGCAAAAATTTATATTGTACCTACACCGATAGGTAATTTAGAGGATATTACTTTTAGGGCAGTGCGTATTTTGAAAGAGGTAGATGCGATACTTGCTGAGGATACGCGAACTACAGGGAGATTGTTAAAGCATTATGGAGTAGAAAATAAGCTTATTGCTCATCATATGCATAATGAGCATAAAACTGTTGAGCGTGTGGTTGAGTACCTTAAAGGTGGACAAACTCTTGCTTTAGTTTCTGATGCGGGTACGCCGGCGATTTCTGATCCGGGTTATTTATTAGTACGCGAATGTGTTAAGAGTGGTATTGAAGTAGAGTGTTTGCCCGGGGCAACTGCTTTTGTTCCTGCACTTGTTAATTCCGGACTTCCGTCTGATAGATTTGTTTTTGAGGGCTTTTTGCCTCATAAAAAAGGTCGTCAAACTAAATTGGAATCTCTTGTTGATACTAATTGTACTATGGTGTTTTACGAATCGCCTCACCGCTTATTAAAAACTTTAACACAACTTGCAGAGTATTTAGGTGGTGAGCGGCAAGCTTCTGTGGCTCGGGAATTAACGAAAATTTTTGAAGAGAATGCTAGAGGAACTCTTGATGAATTGATAGAGTATTACGGAAAATCTAAAATTAAAGGCGAAATAGTACTAATTGTTGCGGGTAATAGTGGTAAGTGATGAAAAATATGGTGCTTTTTTTAACCGATTTATGTGATGTAGATAATCTGTTTTTTATTGAGAAAATTGTTTCTTCTCCTTATTTTGAAATAAATACGTGAATATACCGATATGTGTCGGTTTTTGTAAGTGTTTATATGTAAATAAAAAATCGTTAAGCAAGGTAATGGGCTGGTGTTGAGGATGTTTGTGTGGGTGTTTTATGTGTGTTTTTGATCGTTTTTATTGTCAAATACGCCTCTTCGTGAACGGGGACGAAAAAAATATGTTATTTTATTTTTTAGTACGGATTTTATTTATACTTTTGCCGCGCTTTAAATGGTAAAAATAGAAGAGAATAAAGGGAGGTAGTAGACCCTTTATATAGTTAGTTGTTTAGTTAGTAGTTATAGTTAGTTAGGCTTAAAAGCCCCACATTAGTGGGGCTTTTTTGTTTCTGCTATTTTGTTACTTTTATAGAATAAATAGAATAAATAGAATAAGGGAAACGACCATTTATTAATTACTTGATGTTTTTCCGGAATAAATTCTTAACTATCATGACATATACATATAAATACCCACGGCCTGCCGTTACAACAGATGCGATACTGTTTGATAATAATTTAAGTGAGATAAAGGTGTTGTTAATTCAAAGGAAAAACGCTCCTTATCAGGATTGTTGGGCTTTTGCGGGTGGATTTGTGGATATGGACGAAACTGTTGAAGCATGTGCTGTTAGAGAGCTTAGAGAAGAGACTGGGGTAAGTAATGTTGAATTAAAGCAGTTTAAAACATATAGTGCCGTAAATCGAGATCCTCGTGGCAGAACTATTTCTGTAGTGTTTTATGGGTTTTGTGATTTAAAAAAAGTCTCTGTATCTGCTGCTGATGATGCAAAAGATGTAAAATGGTTTCAAATATCTGATCTTCCGGAATTGGCATTCGATCATCTTGAGATATTGCAGGAGTTACTCTGTTTTTTAAAAGAGTAAATTTTTTGTTTTGTTTATTTGGTATTGTATATCTTTGTTACCAAAAAAATACAAGGTATGCGAAAGGTTTTTTATCTATTAATAGTTGCTGCGATTCTCTTCTCCTGTCAGACTGTAGGAGAATATGACTCTAAAAATAAAACGACAATAAAAATTGGCGTATTTAACAGAAATGGCGATAGTCCTTTTTGTATTTATGATGCCGTAGAAGCACTGCGCATAGATCCTGCTATGGAGATAGAAATTATTGGTGCTTCTGATATTATGTCGGAACGATTGGAGGAATTTGATGTTGTTCTTTTCCCGGGAGGTGGTGGAAAGAGTGAGACAAATAGTTTGGGCGAGCGCGGAATAAAAAGAATTCAGCAATATGTAATTGGTAGTGGTAAAGGTGTTGTTGGAATTTGTGCCGGAGCATACATTTTAACAAATACTCCCAATTACCCGAGTTTGCATCTTAGTGGAGGAGAGGCAATTGATATTGAGCACGATCATCGCGGTAATGGATTGGTGAAATTTTCGCTTACCGATGAGGGTAAAAAAATTCTGCCGGAGCTTGCTAACCGAAAAATTTCTTTTTGTCAATATTACGAAGGCCCTGTTTTGGTAGCTAGCAATAAAACCGATTCATTAAAATATAAGTCGTTAGCAACCATGTTAAGTGATGTTCATTTAATTGAAGGCACGCCGGCTAATATGACAAATAATCGTCCGTTTATTATTACCTCTACACCTGGAAAGGGAAGAACTTGCTCTTTTGTTGGACATCCGGAATGTACGCCGGGAATGAGGTGGTTGATCCCAAGAATGGTAAGGTGGACTGCAAAAAAGGAGTTGATATCTTATAGCTCTGATGTTGTAAGACCGGGAATTCATACTAAAGAAATTCTTTATACTGATGAGTTAAAAAAAGAGTATCATCAGTTATATGATGACCTTTTGACTACTCCGAAAAAGAAAATTTATGCGATAAACAGACTGGTGGAGATTCAAGGATGGTCGGCAAAAAAATGGATCCCGGGAATGTTGCGCGATGATAATCCGGAGGTTAGAAAAGCTGCTGCCGTTGCCGTTGTTCAACTCGAAAGAACTGATGCTATTGCAGATATTGAGGAGGCTTTAATTATTGAAGATGATAATGATGTAAAAGTACTGTTGGCATCTGAATTAAAAAAATTGAAAGCAATTGTGAATATTAATTAATAAAAACAAATTATAAACGGATGAAGCGAGTTGTTCTAATAGTATTAATGTCTGTTTCTTTATTAACATACGGACAGGTTGATTTTGATGAGTTTTTTGAAAATAAAACATTGCGTTTAGATTATTATCATACTGGAGACAATAATTCAGACTCATACTCCTTTGATAAGCTGCTTGAAGAACCTTATTGGGGAGGCTCTCATGTAAATCTTCTGGATACTTTTCAGTATGGTAATTACTATTATAGAGTTTTTGATGTTAAAACTAATAGAGAAATATATTCTAGAGGCTACAGTACTCTGTTTCGCGAATGGCAAACTACTGCCGAAGCAAAAGAGATTAGAAAGACTTTTTCTGAAACAGTTGTAATGCCATATCCTAAAAATGATGTTAGGGTAGAGTTTTTAGGACGTGATGAAAAAGGCGTTTTTAAGAAAAAATATGAATATGTTGTAGAGATAGATTCGTATTTTATTAAAAAAGAACAGCGATTAAAATATCCTAAGTTTGATGTGTTGGTAAATGGCAAGCCTGAGAAAAAGGTCGATATCGTTATTATTCCGGAAGGATATACAAAAGATGAAATGGGTTTGTTTATTAAGAATTGTGAAGAGTTTAAAGAGAATCTTTTTAAGTTTTCGCCATATAAAGAGAATAGAGATAAGTTTAATATTTATGGCGTGTTAGCTCCTTCTCAAGAGAGTGGTAATGATATTCCTGCTGATGGCATCTGGAAAAACACAATATTAAATAGTAAATTTTATACTTTCGATAGTGAGAGATATTGCATGACTTCCGATAACGAAAGCGTTAGGGATGTTGCGGGTAATGCTCCGTACGATCAGATATACATCCTGATAAATACTGATAAATATGGCGGAGGAGCTATTTATAATCATTATAATTCAAGTGTTAATAGTAATAGCCAAGCGGCTAAGATTTTTATTCATGAATTAGGACATGGATTTGCTGCTCTTGGCGATGAATATTATAATTCGTCAGTATCGTATAGCGATTTTTATGATTTGAAAGTGGAGCCTTGGGAGCCAAATATTACTACTCTTGTCGATTTTGATAGTAAGTGGAAGCACCTAATAAAAAAAGGCGTTCCTATCCCAACTCCTGATACAAAAGAATATGTTAATACTCTTGGCGTTTTTGAGGGTGGAGGATATGTTGCAAAGGGTGTCTATCGCCCTGCGCACGATTGTCTTATGAACTCTTTTAGGGGAGATCGCTTTTGTGATGCTTGTAATGAAGCTATTCAAGAGATGATAAATTTTTATTGCGAATAGAATCGTTTTTAATAACCAATTACAAATCAATTATAACAAAAGGGTAAGTCTCTATATCATAGATTTTTTGTTCTTTTGCAAAAAAAATTAAAATTTATACTAAAAAATATAATAAGATGTTAAAAAATCTGTCAGAATTAATAGATATTGCAAAACAAAAGAAGACAAGAAGATTAGCTGTGGCAGCTGCTGCCGACAAGCCTGTTCTTGAGGCTGTACGCGATGCTATGAAAGAGGGTATTATAACTCCGATTTTAGTAGGTGAGAAAGAGAAGATAGAGAAGATTAGTGCTGAAATAGGATTAAATCTTGAGGGAGTTGAGATTATTGATAATCAAAAAGGTGCTGTGGTGTCTGCAAAAATTGCTGTAGCACTAATTCGTGAAGAGAAAGCTGATATTTTAATGAAAGGTCTTGTTAGTACAGGCCCTTTATTGAAAGCTGTTCTTGATAAGGAGAAAGGTCTTCGTAAGGGAGCTACTTTAAGTCATGTTGCTTTTTTCGAGTCTCCATATTACCACAAGTTGTTATGTGTTACTGATGCTGCAATGAATGTTGCACCAGAATTTAATGATAAAGTACACATCTTAAATAATGCTGTTGAAGCTTATCATAAGCTTGGAATTGAAATGCCAAAAGTAGCTGTTATTGCAGCTGTAGAAGCTGTAAATCCAAAAATGGAATCTACAGTGCATGCGGCAATGCTTACAATGATGAATAAGCGTAAGCAAATTAAAGGTTGTATTGTTGATGGTCCTTTAGCTGTTGATAATGCCGTTTCTAAAGAAGCTGCTGATCATAAAGGAATTGTTAGCGATGTGGCTGGTGATGCAGATATCTTCCTTGCTCCTGAAATTCAATCGGGAAATATCTTTTATAAATCGTTAAATTTCCTTGGCGGATCAACTTCTGCTGCTGTAATTATGGGTGCTACTGTTCCGGTTGTGCTTACTTCTCGTTCCGATACCGACAAAAGTAAAATGCTTTCAATAGCATTAGCTGCTGCAATGGAATAGTGTTTTTATGTAAGCCTTGACTTTTTGGTTCTTTTGCGTTAAGGCAAAAGAACAAAGAAAAATATTATGTTAAATAGAAATCTTAATGCCTTGATATTAGGGTAAACAAATTATAAACGGATTAATAAACATATGAAAAAAGAGATAAAAATTTTAGCAATAAATCCCGGTTCTACATCAACAAAAATTGCTGTTTATAATAATAATACACCGGCCTTTATTAAAAATATTAAGCACTCTGTCGAGGAAATTGGTAAATTTGATAAAGTGGCTGAGCAGTTTGAGTTTCGTAAAGATCTTATAGTATCGCAATTAAAAGATGCTGATATTGACATCAATGATCTTGATGCTGTTGTAGGTCGTGGTGGTTTGGTTAAACCAATCCCTTCTGGGGTGTATGAGATAAATGAGGCTTTAAAGGCTGACTTGATTAATAGCCCGATGGGTGAGCATGCTAGTAATCTTGGTGGGCTTATTGCTGATGAAATTGCAAGTGCACTCCCATCTGCTAAAGCATATATTGCTGATCCGGTTGTGGTGGATGAATTTTGCGAGTTGGCTCGTTATTCGGGACACCCTGATTTTCCGCGTTATTCGATTTTTCATGCGTTAAACCAAAAAGCTGTAGCGTATTCTCATGCTAAATCAATTAATCGTAATTACGAAGATTTGAATTTGATTATTGCTCACCTTGGCGGAGGTATTTCGGTAGGTGCTCATCAAAAGGGAAAAGTAATTGACGTAAATCAAGCTCTTGATGGTGATGGTCCGTTTTCTCCTGAGCGTTCTGGTACCCTTCCTATGGGTGCGGTGATAAAGGCTGCTTTTAGTGGGAAATATTCTTACGACGAGATGAAGAAAATGATTACCGGAAAAGGCGGTATGGTGGCTTATGTTGGCTCTAACGATGCTTATGAGGTAGAACTTAAAGCTATTGCCGGTGATAAAAAAGCAGAGGAGGTGTTTGATGCTATGGCATATCAAATTGCTAAAGAGATAGGCGCTATGTCAACAGTGTTAAACTGTGATGTTGACGCTGTTTTAATTACAGGAGGTATGGCAAACGGTAAGTGGTTTGTTAATAAAATAATTGATCGTGTATATAAAATTGCCCCGGTACACATTTATCCCGGAGAAGATGAAATGCGCGCTTTAGCTGTAAATGGACTTCGTGTTATTAGAGGCGAAGTGGAAGCGAAAATATACGAATAGTAAAATGTAGTATTCTGTAAACAGGCTGTTTTTTTCAAAACAGCCTGTTTTTTTTGTGATGCTGTTTAGATAAGTTCTTATACCAAATACGTTTTAAAACGATTTTTATCACTCATTTTGATATGTTTTTGGTATTAGAATATTTTTTATTTGTTTAGTGCTTGATTGATGCGTTAACAGACCTGTTTTAGCGCGATGTTTATTATTTCTTCATTTAGATTTATCGATAAATATCCTGTTTTATTGATTATGATCATTTTTTATCCTATTTTTGATTACGTTTAGTGATTGAATAGTACTAAAGTAGAGTGTGGTTGCAGTCTCTTTAGTGCATCATTAATTTGTAAATATTGGATGGAAATGATTTGTAGAAGAATATTGTTGATTTTTATTTTTATTGCTTCTTTGGCTGAAGCAAACAGCTTTTACCAAAAAGGGGATCTTAAAAATCTCGATTCCCTTAATAAAAGACTCAAAAGAGCCATTACTCCTGCCGAGCGTATCGGGGTTCTTAATGAAATTGCCGATACTCATATAGAATATTTTAACGAAGAGGCTTTAGAGTATGTTGATATGGTAATTGACATTGCCAAGCAGGAAGGGTTTCAGGATTTCCTTCTGGAGGGATATCAGAAAAAAGCAATGATTTATCGTAATATGGGGGAGTCGGAAAAGTCTATTGAATACTTCCATGAGGCAGAAAAATTATTGATATTAAAAGGTGATCCAAAAGAGTTGTTAGAGTCTTATTATGAGATAATTGAAGTCTATAAACAGAAAAATAGTACCTCTAATGTGTTAAAGTATTTTAATAAAATTCTGGAAATAGAAAAAATATTATCCGGTGATAATGAGGTTGCAAGGGTTTATTTTGATATGGGAGAGTATTATATTATAAATAATATTCCTGAAGCTGCAATTACGTGTTATGATAAAGGTGTTGAACGGATAGGTGAGAAAGGCAATAAGAATCTTTTGTTTAAAGGGTTTCTGGGGAAGTCAGAGGCGTTTAAGATGCAAAAAAAATATGATGATGCAGAAAGTGTTTTGTTTAAAATGCAACGTTTGGTTAATAAAAACGAAAAAGATAAGTTGGTTCTGTTAAACATGCAAAAAGGTTTGCTACAGTACGAGAGAGATGATTTTCAAAATTGTATCAAGTATTTATTATGGATTGTTGAGAATAGTGATGAAGATAATGTGAATTATAAAGTGGCTTTAAGGTATTTAGCTTTTGCCTATGAAAAAGTTGGCGATTATAAATCAGCTCTTAGCTTTCAACGACAATATTATAAATTGTCGGAAGCAAGCCATGCAGCTGAGGGTGTTGAAGCGATAATTATAATGCAAGAGCGACTGGATTTAAAAGAGAAGAAAACTAAAACCGGTGCTATTATTCAGGAGAAAGAATTTGAAAAGAAGATTGTTAAGCAGAAAGATCTCTTGTTAAAAAAGCAACAAAAAATTATTTATGTAGGGGCGTTTTTGCTGGGACTTAGTGTAATACTTTTGGTGATAGTTGTTTATAAGGAGAAAAAATATAAGCAGTTGTATAAGCACTTAAAAGAGAAAGATGATGATATAAAAAAAATAGAAAAAGAGAATGTTGTTACGCAAGACTATGCTAGAGTGGCGCAAGAAGCAAACGAATCAAAAAGTCGCTTTTTGGCAAATGTGGTGCATGATATGCGTACTTCATTAAATAGTTTGATGGGAATGGTTGATCTTATCAGCGAGAGCGAGCTGACTGAGGAGCAAAGAGAGGATATTGAGATAGTATCTGAATCATCGCATGATCTGTTGCAACTGATTAATGACCTTCTCGATTTATCGAAAATAGAAGCGGGTGAAGTTCATCTTGATAATAAACCGTTTAATTTGCGATTATCAGTTGAAAAAGTGATGAAACAGTTTAAGGTAAAGGTTGAAGAGAAGGATGTTGAATTGCTGCTTAGTTTTGATGAAGGTATGTATGACGAATATATAGGAGATGCTTTTCGCTTAAGGCAAGTGTTAATAAATTTGGTTAGTAATGCGGTGAAATTCACAAGTGTAGGATGTGTTAAGTTAGTTATAAAGCCGTTTATGGAGGACTTAAATATGATATACTTTTCTATTGAAGATACTGGTGTTGGAATGGCGAATGAAGAGATTGCGAGTGTTTTTAATCCTTATCTGCAAGTAAAAGATTCTCCGGTTAAAAATATTGGAACCGGATTAGGTCTTTCTATATCAAAAAATCTGGTGGAGATGATGGGTGGCAGAATTGAAGCAGAAAGCGAAAAAGATAAAGGTTCTGTATTCTCTTTTTTATTACGTCTCGAACATCAACCTTAACCTTAACCTTAACCTCAACCTCAACCTCAACCTCAACCTCAATATTAGTTGTCAAAACATATACGATTTCTGTAAATATTTCTACTTTTGTAAAAAAAATAAGTCGTTGATATGACAAAAAAAAATAATGATAATTCTGCGTTAAAAGTAAATGAGGGAATCTCGCAACCTCCGTCAGTAAATCCGTATCTTAGTAAAAAACGAAAAAGCGAAAAGTGCTCTACAGAGACTATTTTTCAGGGTATTATAAATGGTGATATGCGATTGCTTAGCAAGGCTATTACTCTTATAGAAAGCTCTAATCAGGAGCATCATAAACAATCACAAGAGATTGTAGAAAAGTGTTTGCCGTATGCGGGTAATTCTGTAAGAATAGGTATTACCGGTGTTCCGGGTGTTGGGAAGAGTACTTTTATCGAAAGCTTTGGAAAATCAATTACTTCTAAAAATTATAAATTGGCAGTTCTGGCAATCGACCCAAGTAGTAATAGAACAAAAGGAAGTATTCTTGGCGATAAAACCAGAATGGTGGATCTTTCTGCTGATGAAAATGCTTTTATTCGTCCTTCTCCTTCGTCGGGCTCTTTGGGTGGCGTAGCACGTAAAACGCGCGAATCTATTATTCTTTGTGAAGCAGCCGGATTTGATGTTATTTTTGTTGAAACTGTTGGCGTTGGACAATCGGAAATTGCTGTGCACTCGATGGTGGATTTCTTTTTGTTGCTGATGCTCGCCGGTGCCGGTGACGAGCTGCAAGGGATTAAAAGGGGGATTATGGAAATGGCTGATGCTATTTTAATTAATAAAGCCGATGGTAATAATGTGCATATGGCAAACCTTGCTAAAACTCAATATAGAAGCGCTCTTCATCTTTTTCCTCCAACAGAATCCGGGTGGGTGCCTGTTGTTGAAACATGCTCAGCGCAAACAGGCGAGAATGTTGATAAAGTGTGGGGGATAATTGAAAATTATGCGCATCATGTTAAAGAAAATGGTTTCTTTCAACAGCGAAGAAATAATCAAAATAAAATGATTATGTACGACTCTGTTAATGAGTCGCTAAAAAATGATTTTTATCATAATGAAAATATAAAACAGATGCTTCCGCAGATAGAAAAAGAGCTTCTTGAACTGAAGAAGAGTTCTTATATGGCTGCAAACGAACTTCTTAAAAAATATTATACTAAAGAGTAGCTGTTTTTTTATATAATTTAAAAATGTATAAAATAAATGGTTGCTGGTGGTAAAGCAATTTGTTTAATTGGTTTTATTGTCTTTTTTTAGAAGTTCCTTAAATGTTAAGATGTTATTTTGTTTCGATGAGATATAAATAACATTTTTTGTTAGTTGGTTCACAATGAGATTGGTGAAAATTATTACCTTTGAAGCCCTTTCTCAAGATGAAAATAGAAATAGGGAGCGTCATTTTTTTTGATTCTAAATTTATTTTGGAGCAGTTAAAATGAAGAGTACAGTAAGGTTATAATAAATAAATAAAAAAAATAAATATATGAAGACTAATTTGGAGATGAACCCAAACCCGTTGGTGCAATATTTGAATAAGCCGGCAATTGGATTCACAAAGGCTGATTTGATTAAATTTATAGAAGATAATGATATTGAGATGCTCAATTTCAGATATGTGGGCGAAGATGGACGTTTAAAGAGTTTGAATTTTGTGATAAACAGCAAAGATCATTTAGATGCTGTTTTAAGTTCGGGTGAACGAGTTGATGGTTCGAGTTTGTTTTCTCATATCAGTGCCGGAGCAAGCGATTTGTATGTTGTTCCAAGATATAAAACAGCTTTTTTAAACCCTTTTTCAGAAATACCTACGGTAGATATTTTATGTAGTTTTTTCGATTCTGCCGCTAATCCTTACACCGGAGCTTCTGAGTATATTTTGAAAAAATCGCACGATGTATTAAAAAAAGAGACTGGCTACTCTTTCGAGATAATGGGCGAATTAGAGTATTATGTTATTAATGAAGAGGACAAGTTGTTTGAGCCAAACGATCAGCGTAATTATCACGAGTCTGAACCATTTGCTAAGAATGGCGATTTCCGTAGAGAAGTGATGTTGGCAATTGCGCAATGTGGTGGTAATATAAAATATGGACACTCTGAAGTTGGGAATTTTGTGCAAAACGGTATGTCGTACGAACAGAACGAAATAGAATTTCTTCCAACTAATCTAGAGGATGCTGCCGACCAACTTATTATTGCAAAATGGATTATCAGAACTTTAGGATATCAATATGGTTATGATGTAACATTTTCTCCAAAAATTACTGTAGGTAAAGCCGGTAGCGGAATGCATATACATACTCGTTTGATGAAGGACGGTAAAAATGCTTTTGTTGATAATGGCGTGTTAAATGATACTGCTAAAAGAGTAATAGCAGGGTATCTTGATCTGGCTCCTTCTCTTACAGCGTTTGGAAATACAAATCCTACTTCATATTTCCGTTTAGTGCCCCATCAGGAAGCGCCAACAAATATTTGCTGGGGCGATCGTAACCGCTCTGTTTTAGTTCGCGTTCCTCTTGGATGGAAAGAGACTATTAATATGGCCGCAATTGCTAATCCTTTAGAGGATAATTCTCCTGTTGATTATTCGGCAAAACAAACTGTAGAGTTCCGTTGCCCGGATGGTTCTGCCGATATCTATTTATTGGCTGCCGGATTAACTGTTGCTGCACGTCATGGATTACAGATGGAGAATGGTCTGGAGTATGCTAAAAAAACTTACGTTGATGTTAATATATTTACTGATGAGCATAAAGATGTTGCGGATAGTTTGAAACAACTTCCTGCTTGTTGTGTAGAGTCTGCTGATAGGTTAAAAGAGCATATGGATATTTATAGAGCGTATGATATTTTTCCTGAAAATTTATTGGTGAATATCGAAGCTAAACTTCGTGCTTTTAATGATGGTAGTATTCGTGATGAGATTAGTGGTAGTCCTGAAAAAGTTATGGAATTAGTAAATAAATATTTCCACGTATAAAATTAGTTCTCGAATTATAAAGTAAAAGACCGGCTTATGTCGGTCTTTTTTTGTTATAAAAACTTAAAAACAGTCATAATGACACAAAAGAACAGGTTGAAATGACAAAATGACCGATACCCCCTGTTGGTGATCCGGTTTTTTCAAATGGCATTGGTTTTGAGATAGTCTAATCAAGTAAATAAAAATATTAATTTTAAAAACATAAAAAAGATGAGACTAGTTGGATATCAAAATAATCCGGTTAACGAATTAATGAATAGTTTTTTTGAAAGTGAAAATAATTATTCAACAAAAGAGAGTTTCTCTCCTAAAACAAATATCGTGAAAAACGAAAAAGAGTATATTTTAGAAATGGCTCTTCCGGGATTCGAGAAAAAAGATATTGAAATAAATATCGATGAAAACAGACTTGTTATTAAATCAGAAAAAGAGATGAGTCAGGAGGTGGAATACACAACTTATGAGTTTGGTTACAAACCTTTTGAAAGAAAATTTACTCTGTCTGATAAAGTGGAAACAGATAATATCAAAGCCTCTTTCGAAAATGGTGTTCTTAAAATGGAGATCCCGATGAAAGAGATAGTAGTAACAAAAAAGATGATTAAAATAGCATAATTTTATAGTTAATTGATTTATAGTTAGTTGTTGATTTGAAAAAGCCTTGCCGGAATGTTTCGGAAGGCTTTTTTTTTGAGATTTAATTGGTGTTATTCTTCGATAATACTTCGTTCACTATAATTTGTTTTTTATCGGTCGTTACGCAAGTTGCTATTAATTGTGCTTCCGACCAGTACCAAAGGTGTAATAATTCTTATACGCGAATATCCGTTCAGTGGTGTTCTATTTTGTTATCCGTTTATATTTGAGCATTTATAAAGGTAAATAAATTGATAATTTTTTATACTTTTGCAACCATTTTAGGTAGTCCTAATTAAGTGTTTAAGATAATAAGTGAACGACAATGTACAAAGAATATAAGAATTTAGATTTAGCTGAGGTTGCCACACAAGTGCGGGAGCAATGGAAAGAGAATGGAACTTTTGAAAAAACTATGGAGAATAGAAAAGGCTCTCCTTCTTTTGTTTTTTACGAAGGACCTCCTTCTGCTAATGGAAAGCCTGGTATTCACCATGTAATGGCGCGTTCTATAAAAGATATTTTTTGTAGGTATAAAACGCTTAAAGGTTATCGTGTTGACAGAAAAGCGGGATGGGATACTCACGGACTGCCTGTAGAGATTAGCGTGGAGAAAACTTTGGGCATCACAAAAGAAGATATTGGAAAGAAAATTAGTGTAGAAGAATACAACAAAGCTTGTCGTACTGAAGTGATGAAATACAAAGATCTTTGGAGTAAATTAACCGAAGAGATGGGATATTGGGTCGATTTGTCCGATCCTTATATTACTTTCGATAATAAATATATCGAAAGTGTATGGAGCTTGCTGGCAAAGCTTTACAAAAAAGGACTTCTTTATAAAGGATATACTATACAGCCATATTCTCCGGCAGCAGGAACCGGGTTAAGTACTCACGAATTAAATCAACCGGGATGTTATGTAGATGTGAAAGACACTACTGTTACAGCACAATTTACTGTTGCTAAAGAAGAGAAATCTTCTTTCTTGTTTGACTCTGTTGAAGGTGACGTCTCTTTGTTGGCGTGGACTACTACTCCGTGGACTCTGCCTTCAAATACAGCTTTGGCAGTTGGTTCGGGAATAGATTATGTATTGGTGAAGTCGTTTAACCAATACACCGGAGAGCCTATAAATGTAGTATTGGCTAAAAGTTTGCTTAATTCTCATTTCCCTCAGGCTAATGCCGAATTGAGTTTCGATGAATATAAAAAAGGAGATAAAAAAGTTCCTTTTCAAATAATAAAAGAATTTAAAGGTTCCGATTTAGAAGGTGTGCATTACGAACAACTGATGCCTTGGATTAAGCCAATGGGTGACGCTTTCCGTGTTATTGTTGGTGATTTTGTTACTACCGAAGAGGGTACCGGAATAGTGCATATTGCCCCTACTTTTGGTGCTGATGATAAGCGTGTTGCGCAACAATCCGAAATTGCTCCGCTTCATCTTATTGATAAAGATGGTGATTTGAGACCTATGGTTGATTTGCAGGGGCGTTTTTATAATATCGACGTTCTTGATAAAGAGTTTGTTGAG
>JAYEOD010000228.1:0-3116 GCA_034722575.1 Bacteroidota bacterium
TGTTTTGAGTATTGCTTAAGTAATAAGCTCAGGCTGAAAGTCTGAGATGAAAAAGAATAGAACGGTACCCCGCACCCGAATTTATATCCTCGCCCTCCGAAGCTTCAGCGAAGGAGGGCCAACCAATCAACCAATCAACCAATCAATCAATCAACAATCAACCAACCAATCAACCAATCAACCAATCAACCAATCAACCAACCAATCAATCACACCGCAGGTGTTGCAATCAATCAATCAACCAACCAATCAATCACACCGCAGGTGTTGCAATCAATCAATCAATCAATCAATCAATCAATCAATCATGTCAATCATGTCAAAAAAAAATAACACAAGGTTAAGTCCTGATTTTAAGCAGAGTACAGGTTGAATTTAGGGCGCTTTATTCATTCTAAAATATTACACAGCAGCAATTAAAATTTACTGCGTAGAAAGTGATAAATTACTGCGTAGTAAATCATAAATTACTACGCAGTAAATAAAAAAAGCTCAGCTACTTTTTTTTGTTGCAAAAAATCAGCATTATTAAAACAGAAATCAGCGAGAAATAAAAAAATAGTCTCATTCTAAATAAGGGGGAGTATAGTCACTTAATGAGGGGGGATATTGAAAAAGCAAAAAAAATGCAGTACTTTCGTACTGCATTTTAATTTTATTGTAAATAACTATTAATTATTTACAGGAATTTTATGGAATACAGCACTCTTCAGGCTATCCTTAAATTCACGACTTGGACGGAAGTGGAGATTTGTTTTGGATATTAGATTTGTGTTGTATTCTTCTGCAGTAGCAGAGCCCTCTCCGGAAACTGTTAATCGGAAACTACCAAAATCTCTCAGGTTAATAATTTTACCTTCTAAAAGATATTCCGGTATGTCCTGTAAAAAAGCCTCTATAACGGCCATTACATCCGGTGTCCCAATTGTAGTCTCTTTTGAGATTTGTTTTGCTAACTGTCTTACAGTTAATGCTCCACTTGATACTGTTACGCCATAAAATTTGCGTTCGCCCTCTATATCTTGAGGGTTTACTTTTTGATTTATTTTAATCTTGATCATGCTTTAAAAAATTTAATTTATAAAAAAATTAATTGATATTAAGTTTCTCAGTTTTTTAATTGGTAATTCTAAATTACTAATTAACTATTTTACCCTAAGTCATAAAACCTCCTTCTTTTATTAGTTTAAAAAACATTGTATTATTATTTTTTGTTACCCTACAAATTTAATTAAATATAATGATATGGACAATACGATAAGACATATAGTTATTAACATTTTTGTTAATGCTCTGTTATATAGGTTAGAGGGTAACAATTACTTTTTAATTTACTTCGTAAAGATTTTGAAAAATAATATCATTAAATTTTTTTGTATCTTTATAATCATTCTAAAGTGGTTATTAACTGTTTAATAATTGCATATGTATTTTGCCGAATATGCTGTTATCGTTGTGGTATCAATCGTTTGTGCTTTTATGATAAATATTTTTTAATCGATATTATTTTTTTAATTATTTGTATAACCCCTACATCATTATTAACATTTTCCCCTTTTTATTATTGGGTGTTTCTGTCATTTATTCTGCTAATTATAACAATACCCTTAAATCCCTCGCCCTCCGAAGCTTCAGCGAAGGAGGAACCACTCGCACCGAAGGTGCCGCAATCAGTGCAATCAGCGTAATCAGTGGACAAAAAAACACAAAGAAAAACTAATTATTTTTTTATTAACGACATGTTATTTCAACCGATAGGGAGAAATATCCTAATTCTACGGTTCAAATTTGAAGTGCTGCAAAACTGGAAAAGATGAAGAATTTATCGTCCATTTCGATGTTCAAGTGGTATCACTATCCATAGAAAAAATCCTTTCAAATGCTATCGCTTCCTTCACTAAAGTCGCTTAGTCCTTTTCTCACCGCCCCATAAAAACAAACATTATAAGTATTTATTGATTTGGAAAAACGAATAATATAGTGTAATATTGCATTGGAAAAACGAATAAATGAAATGCTCTTGCATAAAAAAATATGAGATATCTGAGTAGAAGTATTGAAAACGAGCTTAATATATGGAAAGGTGAACAAGACCGTTTGCCCTTGCTTATTCGTGGTGCCCGTCAGGTGGGAAAATCATCCTTAGTGAAGCAGTTTGGTCGGCAATTTCAATATTATCTTGAATTGAACTTGGAGATGGATCCGGATATTAGTAAAATCTTTGAAGAAAATCTTGACCCTCACAGGATATGTGATGACTTAGCTGTGATTTATAATACGCCTATTGAGCCGGGAAAAACATTATTGTTTATTGATGAAATACAGACAAGTTTAGCTGCTATTGCCTCATTACGTTTTTTTTATGAGCAATATCCCGAACTTCATGTGATTGCAGCAGGATCGCTTCTTGAATTTGCTTTATCGGAACTCCCTTCTTTTGGTGTAGGTCGTATTCGTTCTCTTTTCTTATACCCCTTCTCTTTTAATGAATTTTTACAAGCAATAGGTGAAAAGAAACTAATTGCTGCTATTCAAAAAGCAAAGCCTGAAAAACCATTATCAGAATTGGTACACAAAAAGGCACTAAGTTTATTTAAGAGTTTCCTTATTATAGGAGGAATGCCTAAGGTGGTATCGTATTACGTTGAAACTGGTGATTTATTAAAATGTCAGCAAGTATTGGATGATTTGGTTCTATCGTTTCAAGATGATTTCGCTAAGTATAAAAAACGTATTCCATCATTTATGCTAAGAGAGGTTTTTAAAGCAGTAGTGGCTCAAAATTCTAATAAATTTGTATATACAAAAGCTGCGCCTGATTTAAACAGAGTACAAGTAAAATTGTGCTTAGATCTGTTATCTATGGCGGGCTTAATTTATCCTATAATCCATTCTTCGGCAAATGGTATTCCCTTAGGTGCTCAAATAAATGCGAAATTCCGCAAATATATTGTTTTTGATACTGGTATTTACCAACGAATACTGGGTCTCGATTTAAGAGTTTTTCTCATGGATAATGAATTTGAGTCGATCAATAAAGGTTCTATTGCAGAATTATTTGTTGGCTTGGAATTAATGAAGCGTTCAAGTAAAAGAAACGAATTGTATTATTGGCA
>JAYEOD010000229.1:0-3102 GCA_034722575.1 Bacteroidota bacterium
AGAAAAAACAGAATAACATAAATAAAAAAAAACATGATTCTATACGGGCTAATCGGAGAAAAATTGGGTCACTCCTTTTCTCAGAAATATTTTTCTGAGAAATTCAGACGATTAGCTCTAAGCGAGAATTATTATAAAAATTTCGAGATCTCTTCTATCGAAGAATTCCCCAAATTAATAGCAGGCAATCCTGAAATTGCAGGACTGAATGTTACTATCCCATACAAACAAAAAATTATACCATTTCTGGATATTATTAGCGATGCAGCATTGCAAATTGGAGCTGTAAATACCATCTCTATAAAAAGAACTGAAAAAGGAATTATTTTAAAAGGCGATAATACTGATATCATAGGCTTTGAGAAAACGCTACTCTCTTTTCTTGTGCGCGACAGCAAACCACAACAAAAAACACCACAAGCAATAGTTTTAGGAACCGGAGGCGCAGCAAAAGCAGTCTCGTTTGTGCTAACAAAATTAAATATCCCACATATTTTCGTATCACGAAAGCCATCAAAAAAAGATGAAATAAATTACTCTCAGTTAAATAAAAAAATTATCGACAATTATCATTTAATAATAAATACAACACCAATAGGAATGTATCCCGATATTAATAGATGTCCGGAAATACCTTTCCATTATATTGGAAAACATCATTTTTTATACGATTTAATCTATAATCCCGCAGAGACAGATTTTTTGCGCAGAGGCAGATTGCAAGAAGCAAAAACCATTAACGGACAATTGATGCTTGAGATACAAGCAGAAGAATCGTGGAAAATTTGGAATAAAGAGAATTAACAATATATAACTTAGTATTAAGCATATGTCTATATTAGTGAATTTCGCTATATTCCCTACAGACAAAGGAATCAGCGTAAGCGAACATGTTAGTAAAATAATAAAAATGATTGACGAGAGCTATATAAATTACAAGCTCAATCCAATGGGAACAGTATTTGAGACAAAAAGCATGTCGGAAGCCTTAGAGGTGATACACAAAGCCCATCAAATATTAGCACCTTATTCGGAACGTATTTATGCCACTGCATCGTTCGACATCCGAAAAGATGGAAAAGATCGTTTAGAGGGTAAAATAAAATCTATTGAAGATAAAATAGGGCGTGTAAAAAAATGAATACTGAAGAAGAAAAACGGTAAGCGAAACAACAATGAAAGAACAACAAAATATAATTATATACAACACTACTGACGGTAAAGCGTCGGTATCGCTTTTTGCTAAGGACGGCATGGTGTGGATGAATCAAAATCAGCTTGCCGAACTTTTTGACACCTCTAAACAAAATATAAGCTTACATATATTAAACATACTGAATGATGAAGAGTTGCCCTACAATTCAGTTGTCAAGGATTACTTGACAACTGCCTCCGACGGCAAAGAGTACAATGTCACTTTTTACTCTCTTGAGATGATTATCGCCATTGGGTTTCGAGTGCGTAGCAAGAGAGGTACTCAATTCAGAGTTTGGGCAAACAACAACCTTAAAGAATATATGGTTAAGGGTTTTGTTATGGACGACGAGAGATTAAAAAATCCTGATGGCAAACCCGACTATTTCGATGAGTTTCTTGAACGTATCAGAGACATACGAGCATCTGAAAAACGATTTTATCAAAAAATAAGAGACCTTTTTGCTTTGAGTAGCGATTACGACAAAACTGACAAAGCAACACAAATGTTTTTTGCAACAACACAAAATAAATTGCTATATGCTGTCACAAAAAAAAACTGCTGCCGAAATAATTTTTTCAAGAGCAGATGCCAAAAAACCAAATATGGCATTAACCAACTGGCAAGGCAATAAAATTAGAAAACAAGATATATTTATTGCTAAAAATTATCTAAACGAAGATGAAATAGACACTTTAAACCGTCTCGTTGTAATCTTTTTGGAAACTGCAGAATTAAGAGTTAAAGAACGTATTGATATATCCATAAAGTTTTGGACAGAAAATGTAGATAAAATCCTCGATTTTAATAACAAACCTTTACTTACAAACAAGGGAAGTATCAGCAATAAAGTAATGGAAGAGAAACTAAGGGAAATATACGCTCAGTTTGATAAAAAACGGAAAACATACGAAGCCGAACAGGCAGACAAACAAGATTTGGAAGAACTGAGAGCTCTTGAAGACAGAGTTAAACGAAAAGAGTAATACAAAACCGAATAAACACAAAAATTTGGTAATAGCAAATTTCTACAAAAAAATTGCCATTAAAAAAAATGAACAGTTTGAATCTCTTCAAAATGACATTCAAGAATTATTAAAACTTTTAATTTCAATTATAAAATCTTCAAAAAATAAAAAGAATTGATAATTCAAAAAAGCAATCAGAGAAAGACAATTATCAATTCTCAATTAATAAT
Organism: Bacteroidota bacterium; assembly: GCA_034722575.1. GTDB lineage: Bacteria > Bacteroidota > Bacteroidia > Bacteroidales > JAIPAH01 > JAIPAH01. Next base: position 2,394 of record JAYEOD010000229.1, read on the forward strand.
TATCCATTCTCAATTAATAATTAAGCTTATTTTTTAAAATAATAGGATTTTCTCTATTACCAACAGTAATTTCAAGAAAACCATTTTTATTAATAATAATTTCGCAATCTTCTAGTTTGCCTGTTTTGTAATCATAAAAAACACCGGCATCCCACTCTTTATTTCCGTCATATTCTAAACCAATAAAGATATCAGTACCGATCAATAAATTATTTCTCTCTTTAACATCAGGATTTCTAAAATCTTTTTTTGGTTCACCGTTTGAGAATGGGCGTTTCAGATCGATTATCTTGCCAAAAAACTTACTGTCTTTCTCATAAAACTCTATCACATTTCTTTTTCCTGTCGAATACCATGTACCAACAATATCTCCTCTAAACTCATCATTTACATTACTATTACACGAAAACATAAATGTAACAACAAAAAACACAGCTATAGTGCGATAAACTATTTTCATACTTACAATTTTTTAATTTCCCTCAAATGTAAAAAAACATGAATACTTAACCAATAAATTAAAAATTAGGATTGATTTTTTTAGCACAAAAACAATTAATGACTAAATGATGCTAAGCAGATTACTACTAAGGTTAAAACTGGTTGAACAATATAATTATGTAATGACCATCAATGACATGAAACAAATTACCATTGAGATTGAGGTTCCACATTTTAAATAGGAATAATCTGCCCTTTCAGGGCGCAT
>JAYEOD010000230.1:0-3100 GCA_034722575.1 Bacteroidota bacterium
TTATCGGGTAAATAATATAAAAACAAATAATGGATAATTATAAATTTATAATTATCCATTATTAATTAAGTTTTATCCAAATTCCAATACCGGAACTAGTTATTCCTGTATTTATTTTTCTGTTTTTTAGGAAATCGTTTTTATAGATTGTCCTTCCAATAAAATATCCTGTTAAAGAGCCAAAAAATATATCCGAAGCCCAGTGCTCATTATCGTGAATGCGTGACAATGCAGAGAGTGTAGCAATAGAATATGCTGTTATGGAAATCCATTTTTTGTGCTGGTATGCCGATGCTATTACTGTTGCGGCAGAAAATGCAATTGTCGAGTGTCCGGAAGGGAACGATCGATATTTGAATGCTGAAAATGGACCATCCCAATTTGTCGCATCAGGAGTGATATCTTGTTCAGGCCTGTGGCGATGAAAAATTTGTTTGGGTATTTCTATCATAACAGTACTTATTATTACTGCTTTCGCAGATGAAAGAGCTGTTTGTCGCTCGTAATTATTATGCGATAAAGTACTGTGAAGATACATGCCTCCTAATAAAGGTGCTATATATTTTACGTTTCCAAAAGGTTCTAAAAAGTATTTGCTTATGTTGTTCGACAGGGAGTTGTGCTTGTTATGTGCAAAATTGTAAATAGCCCGATCTTGCGACATTATTGCTATTCCTGCGCTTGTTAACAAAGCAGTGTTTACCCATTCTTTTTTTGTGAAATAATAAGGCGTTCTAATAATATCACGGCTATCGGAAATATAAGACTTAAAATACTCCTTTTTTGGAAAGAGTCTTAGGTCGTTTTCCGCTTTCTGTCCCAATAATAATATTGGAAAAAATAGTAGTGATATTATTATAGCGCGTTTTGTCATTTTATAGGTTCTCTTTCTCTTTTGCTTTATTCCACAAAACATCCATCTCGCCAAGAGTCATGTCCTGTACTTGTCTGCCTGCTTTTGCGGCTTCCTTTTCAATATATTGAAATCGGCTAATGAATTTTTTATTGGTGCGCTCCAGAGCATCTTCCGGATTTACATCTATATATCTGGCGTAGTTAATCATCGAAAATAATACATCTCCCATTTCGTTTTCTAAAACCTTTTTCGGAGAATTATTTTCTACCTCTTGTTTTAGCTCGTTTTGCTCTTCAAGCACTTTAGCCCATGCCTCTTCTTTTTCGTCCCATTCAAACCCTACACCTTTTACTTTTTCTTGTATGCGGAGAGCCTTTACCAGCGAAGGCATAGAGTTTGGAACTCCTTCTAATACTGATTTTCGCCCCTCTTTTAGTTTTAGTTTCTCCCAATTATTGGCAACCTCTTCGGCGTTGTTAACTTTGGTGTCGCTGTAAATATGTGGATGGCGATGTATTAATTTGTCTGAAATACCATTAAGAACACCTGTAATATCAAAAGCTTGTTGTTCTGAAGCTATTTTAGAGTAAAAAACAATGTGAAGCATTAAATCTCCCAGTTCTTTTCTGATCTCTTCTCGATTATTACTCAAAATAGCATCCGATAACTCATAGGTCTCTTCAATAGTAAGATGACGTAAAGTTTCGAGAGTTTGTTTTTTATCCCAAGGACACTCTTCCCGTAAGGTGTCCATTATTTCTAAAAGTCTTTGAAATGCTTTTAATTTTTCTTTCATTATTTTATTTATTTTACTGCGAAAGTACATTCTTTTGTTCAAAAAATTAAAAATGCTTATGTTTACAATTAATATTACATTACAGGGGTATTGTTTAAATGAAATTCTGGTTGTTCGATTGTTATTCAATAGCCATTGTAATTCAGTAGCCGTTTAATGTTTCGGTCGCAAATGAAAAATATAATTATAAAGGTGTAAAAATATGTTTGCAAAAGATATTATTGATACAGCAATTCAACCAATTTCTCTTGATGATAATTGTTTAAATATTATAGGGTGGATGGAGGAGTTAAAGGTGAAAGAACTTCCTGTTGTTGAAGGTGATGTGTTTTATGGCTTGATTACAGAATCGGAGATTTATTCTTTCGATAACCCGGATATTGCTATTGCTGATGTAAAGGATAGGTTAAAACTGATAGCGCTTAAAAATTCGCGGTATATACACGATGTAGTTAGAATGTTTGTTGTGCAAGAGTTATCTCTGCTTCCGGTTTTGAATAATGGTGGAGAATATGTTGGGGTTATAACGCAAAATAGTTTGTTGAAAGCCTTGGGAAGTATGATCTCTGCAAAAATGCCCGGAGCGGTTATTATTCTTGAGATGAATGTTAATGATTTTGTGCTTTCGCAGATTTCGCAGATATGCGAGTCTAATGATGTGCGTATATTAAATGTATTGTCGCTGCCTCAAAAAAATTCAACAAAAATGGATGTTATTATTAAATTGAATACTGATGATGTGAATGCTGTTATTAGAACTTTCGAGCGTTATGAATATACTATTAAAGCTGCTTTTTTTAAGAAAAATAGTAATGCAGACGAGTTGTATGATAGATACGATTACATTATGAATTATTTGAATATATAATATGAATAAGAAATATGTCCTGTTTTTGTTATTCAACTTTTTTTGGTTCTATGCTTTTACACAGATTGATGTTAATAGTTATGTTAATGGTGATGTTATTGTTGCTAAAATAAGTGTTAGAGGAAATGTAAAGACAGAAGTTTCTATAGTCCTTCGTGAACTGGAATTTCATGAAAATGAGATAGTAGCAATTAATCAATTAGATACTTTGATTGCTAAAACAGAAAATAATCTGATTAATTCTAAGTTGTTTAATTTTGCGCATATCGAAAAAACTTTTTCTAATGATAGTGTTTATTTAGATATTCAATTAATAGAAAGATGGTATACGTGGGTGTTTCCTGTTTTTGAACTTGCTGATGGAAATTTTAATACGTGGTGGGAAACAAAAGATTTTGATAGAGTGGATTATGGCTTGTTGTTTACTCAAGAAAATTTTAGGGGGCGAAGAGAAACTATTAAGTTAAAAGCAATATCAGGATTTAACGAATATCTGAATATAGTATATGAAATACCGTATATGAGTGAGTCAAAACATTTTGGAATCCGCCTGGAGACTGAAGTGTCGCGACGACATAAT
>JAYEOD010000231.1:0-3098 GCA_034722575.1 Bacteroidota bacterium
CTTTTTCAGGTGCACCTAATATCTTGCCCGACAAAGAGACAATAGATAATGGCATGGTTGCTGAGAAAAACAACGATTGTCGTTTAGCAGGTAATTCAGCAATAATCTTACGAATATCGTGAATAAAACCCATGTCAAGCATTGTATCAGCTTCGTCCAGTACAATATACTCTATATGTTTTAGCGTAATAAATCCTTGATTCATCAAGTCTAACAATCGTCCCGGAGTTGCCACCAGAACATCAACACCTCTTCCCAAAGCTAGTGTTTGTGATACTTGTTTTACGCCACCAAAAATAACAGTATTTTTAATTCCTGTAAATTTACCATAAGTAGCAAAACTCTCTTCAATTTGAATTGCCAGCTCACGTGTTGGCGTAATCACTAATGCTTTTATTTTACGAGCACCTCTAGTGTTTCCATTATTAAGATAGAGATTTTGAAGTATTGGAATAGCAAAAGCAGCTGTTTTACCAGTACCTGTTTGCGCACAACCAAGTAAATCTTTTCCGTTTAATAAAATCGGGATAGACTCTTCTTGAATTGGCGTTGGAGATGTGTAACCTTTATCCTCAATAGCTTTGAGGATTGGTTCAATAATATTTAATTCTTTAAACGTCATATTTCATATATAAAAGGCGGCAAAGGTAATAGAATTGCTTGAATACAAAGCTATTTGCCACCTTTTATCACTAAAAAATTTTAATGTGCCTCAAGCCAATTATGTCCTGTGTTAATATCCACCTCAAGAGGAACATTTAAAGGCATAGCAGATTTCATCTTTTCCATCACTATTTTACTAAGTATCTCTACCTCTTCTTTCGGAACATCAAATACCAATTCATCATGTACCTGAAGAATCATTTCTGATTTTAGATTAAGCTTTTTCATTTCGCGATAAATCTCTATCATAGCAATTTTAATCATATCGGCAGAAGTGCCCTGAATAGGAGCATTTATGGCATTTCTTTCTGAAAACTTACGTACAATAGAATTTGCCGAATTAATATCGCGCAAATATCTACGACGCTGCATCATTGTTTCTACATATCCATGTTCTTTAGCAAACTCAATACTTTTATCCATAAAACCTCTAATGGCAGGATATTTTTCAAAGTAAGAATTAATTATTTCCGATGCCTCTTTTCGCGAAATCTCCAAACTTTCGGAGAGTCCAAATGCCGAGATACCGTAAATAATACCAAAATTAGCTGTCTTTGCCTTACGTCGCATATCTTTAGTCACCTCATCCAGTTCAACGCCAAAAATACGCGCAGCAGTGGCAGAGTGAATATCTAATCCGTTATTAAAAGCTAGAAGCATATTTTCATCTTGCGAAAGCTCGGCCATTATTCTAAGTTCCACCTGCGAATAGTCGGCAGCAAGCAGAAGATGATTCTCATCGCGAGGCACAAAAGTTTTCCTAACTTCCCTTCCTCGTTCAGTACGGATAGGAATATTTTGCAGATTAGGATTTTTCGAGCTCAGGCGTCCGGTAGCAGTAACCGTTTGCATAAACGAAGTATGTATTCTTCCGGTAACCGGATTTATCAATTCAGGAAGTGCATCTACGTAAGTAGATTTTAATTTTGCTATCTGACGATATTCCAGAATATAAGGAACGATAGGGTGTTTATTAACCAATTTTTTCAGCACCTCTTCGCCGGTAGAATATTGTTTTGTTTTAGTCTTTTTAGGATTATCAGTAACTTTTATCTTTTCGAAAAGAATAATACCAAGCTGTTTTGGCGATGCAATATTAAACTCCTCACCTGCCAACACATAAATACTCTCTTCTATTTTTTGTAACTCCTCAGCCAATTTCTTTGAAATAGTATTTACCATCTCCTTATCGAGATGCACGCCTGAAGATTCCATATCTGACAAAACAGTAACTAAAGGCATTTCCATATCGTAAAAGAGTTTTTCTAATTTATTCTCTTTTAAAAGAGGCTCGAAAACTTTTTTCAACTGCAAAGTAATATCAGCATCTTCAGCAGCATAATCTTTTCTTTTTTCGGTTTCTACCTGTAGCAGAGTTATTTTATTACGTCCTTTACCTACAATACTTTCGTACGAAACAGGAATGTAATTAAGATATGTTTCGGCCAAGAAATCCATATTATGCTTCTGCTCTGTTTCCAGAAGATAATGCGCTATCATAGTATCGAAAAACGGGCCTTCTAAAGTAATATCATACCACTCTAAAACCCTTTTGTCGAACTTAAGATTTTGAGCTATTTTAAGAATATTTTTATCGGCAAACAGAGGCTGAAACTCTGATAACATCTCTTTAGCCTCTTGATAATTCCCGGGCAGATCGAGATAATATGCTTCGTGCTCTTTATAAGAGAAAGAGATTCCAATAATATCAAGTTTTCCTATCTCAAGTCCGGTAGTTTCGGTATCAAAACAAAACTCTTTTTGCTTTCGCAGATTAGCAATCAACTCTTTACGCTGTTGCGGATTTTCAATAAGATAATAGCTGTGTTTTACCGAAGAGATATCGTCTTTTTTATTTTCTGCTGTTACTTCTTCAACCTCTTGTTGAGTGAAAGCGGAAAACAGATCGGGCTGAGCAGTCTCCTTTTTAGCTGGTGCATTAAAAAATCTCTTTAAAAAAGTCTTAAATTCCAATTCATCAAACAGCTCTTTTAGCACTTCTAAGTTAGGAGAAGATACTTTCAGTTTTTCAGAATCGAAATCAACCGGTACGTCCAGAATAATTGTTGCTAATTTTTTAGATAACAGAGCCTGATTGGCATGTTCTTTTACTTTATTACGCAAGCCCTTTTTCTCAATTTCATCAGCTTTCTCTATCATCTCCTCTATACTATCGAACTGACTAAGGAGTTTTTGAGCAGTTTTTTCTCCCACGCCGGGTATTCCCGGAATATTATCAGCAGCATCGCCCCACAACCCAAGAACATCAATAACCTGTTCGGGACGTTTTATCTTAAATTTCTCACAAATCTCCTCTACACCAAGCACCTCAGCATTATTACCAAAACGTGCCGGGCGAAACATTTTAATATTCTCAGAAACCAGCTGACCAAAGTCTTTGTCGGGAGTCATCATATAAACCTCAAAGCCATCTT